>JAFYYE010000277.1 GCA_017557715.1 Pseudobutyrivibrio sp. | reverse complement strand
ATCATAGATTTTTACAAGCTGGTAAAACAGGCTCTAGATGGTAAAGATTATCAGATTTTGTATATTCAGTCAGATGATATTAAATCAAATATTGATGTCATAAGAAAAGAAAGATCTGATGATCAGGGCAATGAAATGTGGTTCCCTCTTATGATGGGATACTTTGATAATTCACCTTATGCACTTGAAAAGGGTGTAAAGGGATATGAGGCTTTGTTAGAGCATTTTAGACACAGACAGGAGCTGGAACTTCGCATATGCGAAGAAGTATTTGAAGGGAGATATATTAAATGGAAACGTGGTATTACACAGTTGTAAGTATAGACGGAGATTATGCAAATCTTAAAAGAACAGACATTGATTCAGATGAGCTTAAGTTAGTAGCAAGAGCTCTTCTTCCGGCAGACATTGAAGAAGGAACTAATCTTAAGTATGAATTGATGCAGTATTTTATTGTTGAATAAAATATAATTGTGGATATGGAAAATTTATTAACTCATATAAAAAATATTATTGGAATTATAGTGAAGTATCTAAAGTACTCGATTATTGACGGAATAATAATTGGTGCAGCAAATTTCGTTTTTATGTACTTTATGGAAATGCCCTGGAAAATTGCTATTTCAATTTTGATGGGTGTCACTAATCTTGTGCCAAATTTTGGTCCGGTTGTGGGCGCTATAATTGGTGGAGTTGTACTGGCGATTTCTGATGTTAAGCAGGCACTGTGGTTCCTTGGTTTTACGGTGGTTCTTCAGACAATTGACGGTTTATTCATCAAGCCTAAGTTGTTTGGAGACAGCTTTGGAATCTCTGGAGTATATATGCTTATAGCTATGATAGTTGGCGGCGGTTTGTTTGGCATTTTTGGAATGATTTTTGTGGTTCCTGTGGTTGCCATAGCAAAGTATTTGTTAAAAGACGTACTGCTGCCCAATAAGAACAAAAAGGATTGAGAATATTGATGAGAGACACTAATATGATAGACTATTGGATAATTTAAAATTATAAAAAATATATGAGGTAAGACAGCAATGAATATTTACGTAGATTTTGATGATTGCTTATGCGAAACAGCCCTTGAGTTTACGAGGATTGCCGCTAGGCTATTTGGAAGAAATGTTCCATATGAAGAGGTTAGATTCTTTAATCTTCAAAAATCTTTCGACTTGAATGAAGAGGAATATCAGCAGTTGATGGAGGAAGGTCACAGGGACAAGATTCTTTTGGGATATGAAGAAACTCCAAATGCATCAAAAGTACTAAATGAACTTATGGATGCTGGACATGAGGTCAGCATTATTACAGGCCGCCCAGATATGACATATGAGGTGTCTAGAAGATGGCTTGATGAGCATGAATTACAACGAGCAAAGCTGTATTTCTTAAATAAATATGGTAGAGATACTTTCTATCAAACCGGCAGCTATAATTTGGAATTAGAGGATTTCTACAAGATGCATTTTGATTATGCAGTTGAGGATTCGCCTTTAGCATTCCAGTATTTAGATCATTTTCCAGAACTCAAGGTTATGGTATTTGACCGACCATGGAATCAGGAATGCGAGTTAAAGGATAATTATTATCGCTGTTCTGATTGGAATTATATCAGGAAACAGATTAGAAATAATGATTAGATTTTATTGTTGAATAAAAACTCTTGATTTTTATAATAAACATGATACAATTCAATTGTGCTCAATTGTTATAAATTAAGAGGTATATGTTATTTGTCATTAGTAGATGTATTTAAAAGAAGAGCAAAATAGAACAATTAGACTAAGGAGGTATTCAAGATGAGTAAGGCAGTTAGATTTTATTCAAGAAGTGGTAACACAAAGGCTTTAGCAGATGCTATTGCTTCTGGTGCAGGTGTAACAGCGGTATCGGTAGATGACAGTTTATCAGGTATTAATGAGCCAGTAGATACTTTATTTATTGGTGGTGGATTATATGCATATGGAATTGATAAGAAGCTTAAGAACTATATCAACACTTTAGATTCAACAAAGGTTAAGAAGGCAGCTGTATTCTCTACATCATGGCTCTCAAAGCATGCTCTTGATATTATTAAGGATGCTCTTAAGGCTAGAGGAATAGAAGTTGTTGAAGAGACCTGCTATGCAAAGAATATGCCAGGAGTAGCAGAGTTAAAGGCAGCAGGAGAATTTGGTGCTAAGTACTAAAGCAAAATTAGAATGCTTCAAAAGGAAACAGTGGTCACGGACCAGATGATAAGTAAAAAATTGGGCTAGAAGAAAAGGGAAATTAATTTGATATTTTGGGTACTTGCAACATTTGTAGCTTTCTTTATAAAAGGTCTTTGCGGTTTCGCAAATACGTTAGTTTTTACAACTATCCTGGGTTTTGGCGAGGCTAATGTAAATATTTCTCCAGTGGAATTATTGCTGGGATTCCCATCTAATCTCATATTGGTTTGGAAAAATCGAAAACAGCTGGATAAAAGAGTGTTTATTCCGCTGGCATTGCTTGTTTTAGCAGGAAGCGTTCCAGGAGCAATTCTTTTGAAGAATGCAGATGTAAGAGCTTTAAAAATCTTCTTTGGAATAGTTGTGGTTCTGATTGCAGTTGAAATGTTTCTTCGCGAGTACCAATTAATTAAAGCGAGAAAATCCAAGCTATTATTGGGAATAATCGGATTGTTCTCAGGCTTGCTGTGTGGATTGTTTGGTATAGGAGCATTACTTGCCGCCTATGTCGGAAGAGTTACAGAATCTAGCAAAGAATTTAAGGCAAATATCAGCGCTGTTTTTATAGTAGAGAATACATTTAGAATTGTTGTTTACAGCCTAGTTGGCGTAATTACAGTTGAGTCTTTAAAGCAGGTTGCATTGCTACTACCAGTGATGCTTATTGGCTTGTTCGCAGGAATAAAAAGCTCAGAAGTGTTGGATGAAAAAGTGGTAAAGAAACTTGTAATTATTCTTTTGGCTATATCCGGCGCAGTATTGGTATTTAGAAATTTGTAAGAAGAATATTTTATTGAAAAAACGCTTTACTTTATTAGAGTAAAGCGTTAAAATATGCCCAAGGTGTCTTGCTGAGAGGGACAAATGTCCTTGTAAGACGCATAATAAACAAAAGGGAGACAAAATAATGAAACTTGTAAAAGCGTACAACAGCGTAAGTCTGATTGTGAGAATTGTAATCGGACTAGTAATTGGTGCCATCTTAGGAATGGTATTTAGCAATCTTAGTGTGGTATCACTCTTGGGCAGTATTTTTGTAGGAGCGTTAAAGGCTGTTGCTCCAGTTCTCGTATTTGTTCTTGTTATCTCTGCACTTGCTCAGGGAAATGACAAGCTTGATAGAAGATTTGTAACAGTAATCGTTTTGTATATGGTTAGTACATTGCTTGCTTCAGTGGTTGCTGTAGTAGGTAGCTTTATCTTCCCACAGACAATTATGTTGAGCTCTGCAGCTGAGGCTGATGTGGTGCCAACTGGTGTGGGTGAGGTACTTTCAAATCTGCTTTTAAATATGGTTGCCAACCCAGTCAACGCATTGGCTGAAGGCCGCTATATAGGAATTCTTTTCTGGGCAGTTGTAACTGGTCTCGCTGCAAAAAGAGTTGCCAGCGACTCAACAAAGAAGATGCTCGAAGATGTATCAAACATGATTTCTATGGTTGTAAGATGGATTATTAATCTTGCACCATTTGGAATTATGGGTCTTGTTTATGAGAATGTTTCTACAAACGGACTTGCAATATTTACAGATTACGGCAAGCTTCTTGCACTCTTAGTAGGTTGCATGCTTACAGTTGCGCTTGTAATTGATCCACTTCTTGCAGCAATTGTTCTTAGAACCAATCCATATCCACTCGTATTCAGATGCCTTAAGGAATCAGGAATCACAGCATTCTTCACAAGAAGCTCAGCAGCAAATATTCCTGTAAACATGGAGCTTTGTGAGAACCTTGGCATGGATAAGGAAATGTACGCAGTATCTATTCCTCTTGGTGCAACTATCAACATGGACGGTGCTGCAATTACAATCGCGGTAATGTCTCTTGCAGCAGCTAATACAGTTGGAATTCATGTTTCATTTGCAACAGCACTTATCCTTGCTTTCATCGCCACTCTTGCAGCATGTGGAGCATCAGGTGTAGCAGGTGGTTCACTTCTTTTGATTCCAATGGCCTGCTCACTTTTCGGTGTAAATGCTGATGTGGCAATGCAGGTAGTTGCAGTCGGATTTATTATTGGTGTTGTTCAGGATTCAGTTGAGACAGCACTTAATTCTTCAGGTGATGTAATGTTCGCAGCCACTGCAGAGTATTCACAGTGGAAGAAGGAAGGAAAATCTCTTCCAACATTTTTAGGCGGAAATACAAAGGTAAACATTTAGAATTTGAGATGTAAAAGGGGACTTATATGGAGAAATTTTTATCGACAGTCGAAAATGTAAACAATGCAGTAAATGGATTTGTTTGGGGCTTGCCAATGCTTATTCTCTTGGTAGGTACAGGTATTTTGATGACATGCCTTACCAAATTTTTCCAGATTACACACATCAAGCATTGGATTAAGAATACTATTGGTGGTATCTTTAAGGACTCACATGTTACTGCTCATACTGATAAAGAAGATACGCAGATTTCTCAGTTCCAGAGCCTTTGCACAGCATTGGCTGCGACTATTGGTACAGGAAATATTGCGGGTGTTGCAGCGGCAATCGCATCTGGTGGCCCTGGTGCAATCTTTTGGATGTGGATAGTGGCATTCTTTGGAATGATGACAAATTTCTCAGAAAATGTTCTTGGTATTTATTACCGTAGAAGAAATGAGAAAAATGAATGGTGCGGCGGCGCCATGTATTACCTTAGAGATGGACTTGGTTCGAAGAAGGGCTGTAGACATATCGGCGCAGCCTTGGCCACTCTTTTTAGCGCATTCTGTGTGCTAGCATCATTTGGTATTGGTAATATGGGACAGGTTAATTCAATAGCTGTTAACATGAATTCAGCTTTTGGAGTTCCTGCTATTGCAACAGGTATTTTCCTTATGTTTTTAGGTGGTCTTGTAATTGTTGGAGGATTGAAAAGAGTTGCCTCTGTTACAGAAAAGCTTGTTCCATTCATGGCTGTAATCTATATGATTTGTGCGATTATTGTTTGCATTGCACATATTGATCAGGCTGGCGCAGTATTCACATCTATTATCAAGGGTGCATTTGGAATGCGTGCAGTTGGTGGCGGCATTGTGGGAAGCGGTGTAGCCATGGCTGTTCAGTGGGGAATGAAGCGAGGTGTATTCTCAAACGAAGCCGGTCTTGGCTCTTCAGTAATGGTTCACTCAAGCTCAAATGTTAGAGAGCCAGTTATCCAGGGTATGTGGGGTATCTTCGAGGTATTTGCAGATACAATCATCGTTTGTTCAATCACAGCCTTTGTAGTGCTTTCAAGTGGACTTGTAGATTTGGAAACTGGCGCAGTTATTTCTAGTCAGGTTTCAACTGCTTTAGTTGCTGAAGCATTTTCAACAGTATTTGGTCAATTCGGATATGCGTTTATCGCAATTGCGATATTGTTATTTGCCTTCTCAACAACTCTTGGTTGGAGCCAGTATGGAAGCAAGGCTTTTGAGTATCTTTTCGGAAGAGGTAAGGTGAAATTCTATCAGGTTATTTTCGTTGCCTTCATCGTTATAGGAGCAACAATGGATTTGACTCTTGCGTGGGATATTTCAGATACCCTTAACGGAATGATGGCAATTCCTAACCTTATCGGTGTCATCGCTCTTAGCGGAACAGTTGTAAAGATTACTCGCAACTACGTTCAGAGAAATCTTCTTAATCAGGATGTAAAGCCAATGCTTTCAGCCATTGAGGATATTCAGGAGCTTCACGAAATGGAGCTTAGAGAGAAGCAAATTCTGACAGAGAGCGGTGAAGAAATAGCTTAATAATGGATTTATGTGGAGCTCGTGCTAATCAATGCGCGGGCTCTTTTTTTGTTGCATTGATGAAGTCAGAACTAATATAATGTACATAATGACAAAGACGGTTGGTTTGTAAGATAAAAAGGAGAACAAAAATGGTAAAACACATTATTTTATGGACACTTAAAGACGAGCTTTCAGCGGAGGAAAAAGAGCAGGTAAAGAAGGAAATCAAAGAGGGATTAGAAGGCTTGGCTGGAAAGATTCCTGGAATGATTGATATAAAGGTAAATATTAATGGCCTTGCCAGCTCAAATGCAGATTTAATGCTTGATTCTACCTTTGAAAGCGAAGAGGCTCTTAAGGGCTATGCAGTTCACCCAGAGCATGTGGCAGTGGCAGATGGAAAGGTTAGACCTTACACAAAGATTAGAAGCTGTCTCGATTTTGAAGCCTAGAGGTTGGAGGATAAAATGAGTAAGAAATTAGCAGTAATCTTCCCAGGTGTAGGTTACCATAATGATAAACCGCTTCTTTATTATTCAAAGAAGCTGGCGAAAAATAAAGACTATGAAATTATAGAAGTAAACTATAATTTCGAGGATGCAGGACAGGTTATAAAGGCTGACCAGGAAAAAAGAAGTCAGGCCTTTGACGATGCCTTCCAGCAGGTAACAGAGCAGTTGCAGAATATCGTATTTACGGATTATGAAAAGGTGTTTTTTATTGGCAAGAGCATTGGTACAGCCTTGGCAGCAAGATACAATATGACCTACGAGCTTGAGGCAGACCAGATTATCTTTACGCCAATACCAGAGACTTTTGCATACATTAATCCATGCGAAGGCTTTGTATTCCACGGTGATGCAGATCCACTTTGCGATACAGATATGTGCACTCAGCTTTGTGACGAGCTGTCACTTACTTATGTGGTTGTTCCAGAAGCTAATCATTCCTTGGAAACAGGTGATGTGGAAACTGATTTAGAAAACCTTGGAAAAGTCATGAGCATGGTGGATAAGTTACTTTAGAAAAGAAAGAGATGAGGAAAAATGTCATATTTAATTAAAGATACAACAAAAGAAGAACGAGAGCAGATTGTTAAGGAGTCTCTCGGAAATATCGAAGCAAATTGCGACGGCTGCATGGCGGGTCTTGCAGAGATGTACCAGGATTATATTGATGGCAAAAAAGAACTTCGAGAAATCAATATGGAATTCAATGCTAGATATGTGAAGGATAATGATATGGAGGTTCGTGGCTCCAGCTGTGTAATGTAAATTATCTTTTGCTTTAGCAATTGTTATAAATTTAGAAATAGGAGAATGGTATTATGGAAGAGTTTTTTATTAACAGTGATGGGATTAGATTGCACTCAAAGCTTGATAGACCTGAGGGTGCAGATAAGGGACCACTTTGCATTTTAATCCATGGCTTCACTGGTCATATGGAAGAGGAGCACATTATTGCAGTTAAAGATGCAATGGTCAAAGCAAACGTATCGGTGCTTCGTGTTGAGATGTATGGTCACGGCCAAAGTGATGGTGAATTTGAAAAGCACACACTTTATAAGTGGGTGACAAATGCACTTTCAGTTGTTGAGTATGCTAAGTCTTTAGACTTCGTTACTGACTTATATCTATGTGGTCATTCTCAGGGCGGCTTGCTTACCATGCTTGTTGGCGGCATGTGTTCCGATGACTTCAAAGCAATCATCCCAATGTCACCAGCTTGGATGATTCCTGAAATATGCAGAATGGGAATGGTTTTAGGTACAACATTTGATCCAAAGCACATACCTGAGAAAGCATATTCAGAAGAAGGCGGTTGGTGCATTTTAGGAGACTATATCCGCGTAGCTCAGACTATTCACGTGGAAGATGAAATTGATAGATTTGATAAGCAGGTTTTGCTTATCCACGGTGATGAGGACGAGGTAGTTCCATATCTTTATGCGCAGAAAGCAGAGCAGCTTTATAAGAATGCGAAGCTTGTTCCAATCCATGGGGCAGACCATTGTTACGATGGTCATTTAGATGAACTATCAGAAACCGTATATACGTTTTTTATAAATGAATAAAAAAGAAGAACCACTCAAATCTCATTATGAGAGATGAGTGGTTCTTTTTAATTTCTATTAATTACTTAAACGCAATCTCATTTACAAAATTGTAGAATGACTGAGACCAAGTGAACCAGTCGTGTGAACCGTAAACATATCCACCATCGATTACTTTTTCTTCAGTAGCTGTCTTTAAATATTCTACATAATCTTCGTATTTAATTTGCTTGCCTTCTTCATTCTGCATTACCTTATTCGAGGCAATATCACATGTTCCAACAGTGAAATACAAAGTAGCATCTTTTAACTTATCGTTAGATTTGATAGCAGATAAATCTGGTCCAGAAAATCCACCAAAGTATCTAAACATATCAGGATGATCATAATACATATGGAATGTAGTCATGCAACCCATTGATAAGCCTGCAAATGCTCTATCAGATGCTTCCTTAGAAACATTATAATTGCTCTCCATATAGGGGATGATATTGTTTAATACATTGTCCTCAATCTTGGCAAAATCCCACTCGTAGCTTGCATTATCCATTGTCACAATAATGATATCTTTTCCAAGATTATCCATTATGTTGTTAACGTGACCCATTGCAAACCAATCAGTCTCATTTCCGCCGCCACCATGTGAAAGGTAGATAACTTTGTATGGTTCTGCTCTGTTTTCATCGTATCCGTTTGGAAGATACACACCTAAATCCTGATGATCTGAAAGACTTCCCTTGTATTCAACGTATGTAAGAGTTCCGGCGCCGCTATATACTGGCTGTACATAATCCATGTTCAAAGAGTCGCTCTGCTTATCTGAATCATAGCTTCCATACACAATACTATGAGTTAAATCGCCTGTAGCAATATCGCTATTTGTATTATCTTTTGCTGGTGATGGATTTGCAGGGTCATCAATTTGAGTTTCATTTCCATCTTCATCCTTTAACACATAATTATATGCGAATGAACCACTTGTAATTGGGAATTCAGCCTCATAATATCCTGTATCCTGGTTAAGCTTCATTTCCTCTGTGTAAGTCCATGTGAAAGTACCTGGTGCCATGTTTGATGCATAGAATCCATTTTGATACTCATATGGTGTGTAGCAATTAGATTCCTCACTTACATCAACCTTTGGATCAAGATATAAGAATGGTCCTGATACGCTGACTGTTGAAACCTTTTCATCGTCACATTCATAAGCAAAATGAACCATGTAACCACTTGGAGACTCAGCTGACTTATAAACAGTTGCTCCCAAATCAAATTCTTCTGGTTTGTCACTTTCACCTGCCGCTGGTGTTTCTGCTGCCTCAATTGTCTGTTCTTCTGCAACAGCATCTTCCTTTGCTTCGCTTCCGCATCCAACAGTATTTACTGCCAGTAATGCAGCTGTTAGAAGCAAGCCTAAAACTTTCTTTTTCTTCATCAAAAAACCTCCCTTGAAAATATAACTTTTGATAGAAAAATTATAAATTCTAGGAAAGTATCAGCGCCACTATCCAATCGGAAAGTCACTTTCATTTTATGAAAGTCCCCTGCTCACAAGCAATTCGGACATTACTTGGGACAGAAAAAATAAAGAGTAATATCCATCATTTACAGAATTCGATTTTCCGTATTTATAAAAATAATCGCACTCTATTTCAGGCAGACAGTCTTGCTGTGAAAAAATAACTACAGTACTTCCTTTTTCCTTAGCTCTTTTAATAAGCTCCACCTGTTCTGGCAAAATAAAATTATTATCAACAAACATAAATATAATCAATGAATCCTTGCTCAATCGATTTGCAAATGATTGTTGAATATCGGAATTACGATATAGATATGCTGGAGTTCCAGAGAAAACCACATCTAACTGAAGCGTAAAGAAATCAGAAAGTGCATGCTCATCTCCAACAAAAAACACTTCCTTAGATTGCTCTATAAGATCAATAATATATTCTATACCCGAACTATCCAGACACTTTTTGGTCGCAGTTATATTACTGATTATTCTTTCATAAACATCATCAGCGATTTCCCCAACATTATCCCGTTTACTTGAAAAAAGTTTTCTCATTTGAAGCATTTCTCTGCATGATCCTGAACATGATTCTCTAAAATCCTTCCAATCATCAAAACCGGCCTTCCTTATAAATCGACTAATAGATGCTTGAGAGATATTTGATTCAGCAGAAATTCTTTCCATTGATAAATCTTCTCCCATCACAACCCGCCTAATAATGTTCGATGAAATAATGTAATCATTTTGATTACTGACGTCTAAATTACAATGATTCAATAACATTATTATTTTCTCTGGTGCTCTCATGATAACATTCCCCCATTCTCTTCATTGTAAGAATTATATATAAATAATGCCCTTAACAGAAAAAATTGAGGATAAAATGTTATAAAAAGCTGATAATTGGCACGTTAAGCTATTCCACATTGTATAGATTTTGTGTATAATTATCGAAGTGGGGTAATAAGGGGTAACTTTGTAACTTATTGGGATATTAAAAGGAGAAACTCATAATGAGAAAAGTAAGATTATTGGGCCTATTAGTAGCAGCTAGTTTCCTAATTGGTTGTGGTCAAAATCCTATAGCGGCAATATACGATAACGATTCTAAAATTGCCAGTGAAGGAAATAGTTATAACTATTATCGAGATGTTAAACAAGATTTTGATGAATCCGATTTTACAGCTTCTGTGCGCGGAATGGATGGCATGGATACAATTTGGAGTTATGACTGTGATTCCGATTCGGAGATTCAGATTAATTTTGACATGGCCAACAATGTGGGCGATGTTAAGTTAGTGCTTATCTCACCAGACGGAGAGCTCAAGACTATTCTTGAATGCACAAATGAAGAAACTTTAGAAGGCTCTAAATCTCTAAATATTAAAAAAGGTGAAAATAGAATTAAAGTTGTGGCTCGCGATAAGGCCAAATTTGATGTATCACTGAATATTGATAAAGGAAGTTTTGAAAGGATGGGCTTCTGATAATGAATGTGTAAGGTCAGGGCTACCCGCGAGGGTAGCCCAGATTCTTTATACCCAATTTAGCAATAAATAATAACCAAACCTCCTAAACACGCAGAATCCCAGTAAATAAGCGACTTGTGAGAATTAATACACTTCAGCAAGAATTGTGTCGAAGAACCCGCATGCAGGGAGTATTATTATATTGCGCGCGTTTAATGCTTAGGCAAAGAACAAAAAGGAGAGGATGTATAATGAAAAACAAAAAATTATTAACAAAGGCCTTAGTTCTGGCTCTTTCTGTTAGTACAATTGGTATGACAGTAAAGGCAGATGTTAAGGCTGCAAATGATGATGCAACAGCATCAAACTATTTAGATGAGGAGACTATTGTAGAGTCGACTTCAGAAAATGGTGTGGATATTTCTTATGACTTGAACAGCTGGGGAACTGGTTATTGGGTTGGTTATAAGATTACAAATAATACAGGGGATACACTTGAAAACTGGACAGTCAAGCTAAGTAGAAAGCAGGTTAATATCGATACTAGCTGGTGTGTAAATGTTGAAACTACTGATGATGAATATATTCTCACTCCTCTTAGCTGGAATACCAATATTCCAAATGGTGAAACAAAAGAATTTGGTTTCCTTGGAGTTGGCGAGCTTGAAGGCAAAATCGATGCACAGGTTAAATACGCAACTCCAGTTAGCTCACACTATGATCCAACAGCTACTATAAGTGAGAGCATTCCTGAAAAGTATTCTGCAATCAGAAGCCAGGACGGCTCTGGTACAGTTAAAACTATTTCATACACAGCACATGATTCTGAAAACGGAAATACGTATACAAAGAAGGCAAATATTTATTTGCCAGCAAACTATAGTGAGAGCAAAAAGTACAACGTATTATACCTTCTTCACGGAATCGGTGGCGATGAAAATGAGTGGGAAATGTACAATGATGAGTCAAAGGTAAAGGCTATGATGGATAACCTTGCATATTATGGAGACATTGATTCATTCATCGTTATAACACCAAACGGCAAGGCTTCTGAAAGTGGCTCAATCCCTTCTTTCTACGCTTTTGGTGATGAGCTTAGAAATGATTTGATTCCATATATCGATTCTCATTTCAGTACTTATGCAGACCGTGACCATAGAGCATGCGCAGGCCTTTCAATGGGTGGTATGCAGACAATTAATATCGGTATAGGTCAGTGTGTTGATTTGTTCAGCTACTTTGGAGCATTCTCTGCAGCACCTACTAGCAATCCAGCTTCAACTACAGCAGAAATATTGGCAGATAACGAGTATCCTATCCACTATTTCTACAATATTTGTGGTCTTCAGGATGGCATTGCATACTGGAGCGCTTCAAGCGCAGCAAAGAATTTGCCAGAGGTATGTGACCAGTTTGTAGATGGTCAGAACTTTATGTGGCAGGAGCTTGATGGCGAGCACAACTTTGATATTTGGTATCTTGGTTTCTACAATTTCGCTCAAATTGCATTTAAGTAAAATCAAAAACCTATAGTTTTTTCTAACCACTCTAATCTCATTTGGGAGAGGAGTGGTTTTTTTGTGGATATAGATATTTTATAAAATCCTCAATTTGTTATACAATGTCCTAATGAAAGCCTTTAGGATTTGGAGGAGAATAATATGAATTACACAATCGAAAACGACAAAATTAAGCTTACAGTTTCAGACCATGGCGCTGAGATTAAGTCGCTTATTAGAAAATCAGATAATACTGAGATGATGTGGCAGGCGGATAGTGCCTTTTGGGGTCGCACATCGCCAGTGCTTTTCCCACTTGTAGGAAACTATTATAAAAAGACATCTGTATATGATGGAAAATCCTACGAAATGGGACAGCATGGTTTTGCCAGAGATATGGATTTCAAGCTCTCAAGCCAGACAGAAGATGAGCTTGTTTTTCTTCTTAAAGAAAATGACGAGACAAAAGCAAAGTATCCATTCGCATTCTTACTTGTGCTTAGCTACAAAATCGTTGATAACACAGTGACTGTAGGATGGAAGGTTGAAAATCCAAACGATACAACAATGCACTTCTCAATCGGTGGACATCCAGCATTTAATTGCGATTTGGATACATACAAACTCAGATTTGAGAAAAGCAACCAGCCTAATAAAGAAATCACAGCAAATATCATTGAAGGCGATGGCAGCGGCTGCTTAGGTGATGAACAGAGCACATTCCAGCTTGATAATGGAATTTTAAAAATGTCTGATGAGCTTTTCAGCAGAGATGCACTTATTGTTGAAAACAAGCAGTCTGACAGCGTAACACTCGTGGATAACAATGGCAAGGATGTCTTAAGCGTAGCTTTTGATGCGCCACTTTTTGGTGTTTGGTCACCAGTTGGAAAGCATGCGCCATTTGTATGCATCGAGCCATGGTACGGACGTTGCGACAGAGTAGGCTTCAATCAGAAGCTTGAGGAGAGAGAATACGGAAATACGTTATCAGCTGGCGAGACATTTACAGTAAGTTACGATATTATCCTTAAATAAGACACAATTTCATAAATATATGGTGGTAGAATCGGAATGAAAATGGGAGAGTAGCAGTTTTAGTTGTGCGAGGGCCCAAAGATGATAGAAGTACCGGGTTGGGTAGTACTAAATTTTTATACATCCTTCATTCTGATTCTACTTTTAGTTTTTCAGAATAAAACATCTTGGTTGCAGTCAGGCCGAAAGTATTCTGCAATATTGGTTTGTACGCTTGTTTTGCTGATTTGCGAAACAGTTGGACGAATTGGAGAACACAATCCAGATAGACTGCTTCTTTTAGCACGCATTTTCTATTACCTTATTTTCCTTTTAGACCCAGTAGATATATTATTTGCTGTCAGCTACATTGACTGTTGGATGGCTCGTGAAAGCAGCGTTTATCGTAGAAATTTTAAGATAGCATTTCAATCATTTGCTCTGGTAAATGCAGTAGCTGTAACAATTTCAGTGGCCTTAAATTTACGATGGTTCTTCTATTTTGAAGATGGAATATATTACCGTGGGGAATATTTCATGATCAGAGCAGCATTATTAATGCTTTTTATTATTTTGCTGCTGGTTTACTCAATCGTATTTAGAAATGATTTCATGAGTGAATATAAAAACATGATTTTATTCCTGCCAATAATGGCACTTGGCGGTGCGCTTTTACAGATTTTCCTTTCAAATATCGATATGACCTATGCTGGAATAGCCTTGGGCTGCGTGGTTATTTTCTTCTTCTTCCAAAGTAACGACGTAAATATTGATTACCTGACAGGTGTTCTTAATCGACGTGGACTGGATATTAAATTAGATGAAAAGATTAAAAACAGCCAGATTAATGGCAAGGATTTTTCAGCCATCATGATGGACATAGACAATTTCAAGACTATCAATGACACCTTTGGACATGAGGAAGGTGATTGGGCCATCAAACAAATGGCAGATATTTTGGCAGATGCTTTTGATGGAGCCATGATTGGAAGATTTGGTGGTGATGAGTTCTGTGTTGTTTCCGATATTATTTCAAAGGATGAAATAGAGGAGCGGCTTGGTGAAGTTCGAGCCAGACTGGCAGCACTAAAGCGCAAAAAAGGCTGGGATCCAGACGTGGGAGTTAGCTGTGGATATGAAATATATAACCACAGGAAAAACATCACAAGAGAGCAATTTACTGAGAATATTGATACGTTAATGTATAGCGAAAAGCAGGAGCATCACGGAAAATAGACAGAAAATTTGTAGATTTTAAGTATTTTCACAGAATTCTTCTTGTGAGTATTAGTAGGAACTAGTATAATTATCGTATAAACGATAATGTGGTGGGAGGTACGAGAGATGATTATTAGCGAGCGAATTTTTAAAATTATGGAAGAGAAGGGCATGACACAGCTGGAATTCTCTGCAGGTACGGGCATTGCTCAGAGTACAATCAGTGATTGGAAAAGAAAGAAAACAAATCCATCTGCTGAGAAGATTATGGCAATCTGTGATGTGCTTGACGTGTCTCCATTCGATCTTTTGCAGGATACAATTCCTGGAAAAGGTGCTGGTGATGTAGATTTTGTTATTGCCAGCAAAGGAACAGGAGAGTACGAGGTAGTCAAAAAGCTTGAAAAGCTTAATAAAAAGACTAAGGCCGAAGTGGTTGACTACGTTAAAAAAGTTAAGAATAAAAAATAAATTTAATAACTTGTATACAAGTTGAAATCTTTTTGATAAAATATCAGCAAACTTTCATTCCTAACCTTACGATGAGGAGAACAAATGAAAAAAGTCGAAAGGATGAGCTCAGAAACTGCCCGAGAGTATGCTCTGCGAGCGATTACTGAGAATATTAAGTCTGCTGATTTAGAGCCGGGACAGGCTATTAGCGAAAACGAAATATCTGCATTTTTAGGAGTCAGCCGTACTCCAGTGCGTGAATCTATTCAGGAATTGCACAAGGCGGCACTCATAGAAATATATCCCCAGCGTGGAAGCTATGTTTCACTTATCAATTCACAGTATGTGGAGGAGGCTGTATTCCTTCGCAAGATTTTGGATATCGCAGTAATCGAAGAAGCATGCGATATGGCCACACCTGAGGATATTAAGCAGCTGGAGGAAAATGTAGCCCTTCAGGAATTTTATCTTGAAAAGGATAATACCGAAAAGATTTTTGAGCTGGATAATGAATTCCACAGAATGATTTATGTAACAGCCAAAAAAGAAACAATTCATAATATGCGCCAGATGATAATGATTCACTTTGACCGAGTGCGTACACTATCAATGCTTACCGTAAAGGATAAGAAGATTGTTGGGGACCACCGCCTTATGCTTGAGGCCATCAAGGAGAAGGATAAGGAGAAGGCCAAGGAAATCGTGGAGAAACATTTGAATCGTTACAGGCTGGATCAGGAAGAGTTGATAAAGACATTCCCGCAATATTTCGAAACAGCATAGCAAGAATTGAGCAACATATTTTGAAATTAGTGTAAAACAACCAAAATGTTAAAAGCATTTTGGTTGTTTTTTTAATATGGACTTCCAGCCATTAAAACACTAATAT
>JAFYYE010000276.1 GCA_017557715.1 Pseudobutyrivibrio sp. | reverse complement strand
TCTAATTGTCTTAGATTGACGAAGAATAGCATTTGTATCATCTTCTATCTTCTCTTTTAATTCCTTTGTACTAGCTGCACTTGCCTGCTCTGCATTAATAAGTGCTTGGATATCAGCTCCAAGGGTTGGTAACATATTATTTATTTCCCCTGCAGCTACTTTTGCCCTTTCTGGAACAAAAATGCTGTATACCCCTGTTGTAACATATGAATATATACCATCATTTCCATTTTCACCATTCCATGCTGAAGAGAACACATTATAGACCGTCTGTAACTTTGGTCCAACTGGATCTTGATTATCACCAACATTTGATACTGTATCTTTTATTTTTCCAATAGAAGCGTCTACATCATCCAATTTATCGTTGATTTTATAAACAGCTTCATCTGTTTTATTTTTCGCCTTCTGAACATCTTGCTTAACGTTAGGATTTTGAGCCTCGGCATTATCTGCCATAGCTTCAGCTGTTTTAGTAATAGACTTTGCTGTATTTGCTACTGCTTCACCAGCCTTTGAGATTTCCTCCGTAGAATCCATTAAAGCAATATATGAGTCTAATATTACTATTACTCCATTTAAGTCGGAATCTAATCTTTCAAGCTTCTCTATACCTTTTCCGGTGATATTTCCCTGCTCGTCAACATTTGCAAAGTATTCACCAGCCTTTAAAAGAACCTCGGCAACTGTTCCAACAAATGCATGGTCCACTTCTCTTTCTATTGTGGTTTTAACCTTTGCCGTTATCTTTGGAGCGATTGCATTTTTCTTTTCATTTTCATAATATGTGATTTTTGGATTTTCGATATTTCCACCCAAAAAGCTAATCATGTTAGAACTGAACTGCTCGTCTATTACAAGGGCTGCATAATAATCGCCTGAATAGACGCCTCCAACTGCATCTTCAACCTTGTCGGTAAACACCCATCCGATTGTATTATTTGCTTTTAATCGACTAATTATTATTTCACCAACATTTACCTCTGCTGAACCAATCATTATTCCCTGGTCAGCAGATACAACTGCAACCTGCAGGTGTTGAGTAGCATCTGGTCCATATGGATCCCAGTTGGAAAGAATATTAAACCATGCATATAAACAAGGAATAACCGTTAATCCAATTATTACAACCATGGCTACAACGTTGGTTGATAATCTTTTGATATCAGATTCTATTATTTTTATAATATTTTTCATTTCTTAAATTTTTCTCCCACACTCTGGAGGTCTTTTTTTATCTCCTGTGTTAATTCCTGTTTATCTTTCTGAATCTCTTCTTTTTCTTTCTTAATTTCTTCCTTGATTCCTTTTTTTATCTCTTTTATATCCTGAACCATTTCTTTTCTTGCATTATTGATATCATCAATACCCTGAACAACTTCGTTACCAATTAATGCTTTGGCTTCATCCTGCTCGATAATTCCAAATTCTTTTAAACGCTCCTGCAATTTAAAATCCATGTACTCAACATATAAAAGATAAAATGATATTCCAAAGAGTGAAACTATCCAAAGAACCAGAAAGACCAACTTGGAACGATTACTTAGGAAGCTTATTGCAAGGAATATTAAAGGTAAAAAAATGTTTACCTTTAGGCCTACCCTTATCTTTTTCTGATTTTGCAAATGTATGGATTCTTGGATTTCGTAGAATCTATCATACAATTCTTCTTTTTGATTCATTTTCTATTTCTCCTACATCATCTCTGTATCTTCCATTCGCTCTTCCATGTAGTGATTAATCTGCTCAAATGGAATCTGAATCAATAATCCTATTACTAAAGATACAATCATGAATATTCCTAAATAAAGCAAGTATATTACATAGTCGTACTTATACATTCCGCATAGGCACTCTCTTATTGCATTGATTGCATAAGGGAATGGGAAGAATATATATACTTTCTTGAAGAATTCCGGTAAAAGCTCTATTGGATATGTTCCAGAACTTCCTGCTATCTGAATAACAACTATTACTACTGAGAGGGCTTTTCCTACATCTCCCCAAGTCACAACCAGAGAATAGATTAATAGAGTAAATGTTGTAGCAATAACTGATGCTGCCAACATGAAGAACCATGGGTGTACGCATTGTATATGAAGCAGGAACAAATCTCCTACAACAATAATTACTGCCTGCATCTGACCTAAAATCCAATAAAGAATATATCTTCCAAAGTACAGCTGTTTCTTTGTTGCATCAGGATATTTTTTCTTGTCTGGTTTAACCTTTATAATTGCTGTAAGAATTAAGGCTCCAACCCAAAATGCTAATGTTGAATAGAATGGTGCTACTGCGGAGCCATAGTTCTCGATTGGATATACTGCTTCTGTCTGGACTTCTACAGGTGTTGAGAAGAACTTTCCATACGCCTCTGGATCTCCAGATAAAGCATTTACAACAGCCTGAACCTTATCTCCATCGCCTACCTTATCAACCTGATCTATAACTTCAATCAATCTACCGTTAATATATGCAATCGCATCATTTGTTTTTGTAAGGCTTGTATTTGCTGCATCAATTGTATTATCAATAGCTGTAAACATAATCAAGAGGTTTCCAAATGTGTCACCCACTGAATTAAGCATACTATTTGTGCTGTTTAATGTTGATGTTAAATTATCAAGCCCACTATTTACTTTTGGTACCAGCTCAGTATCGTACTTAGTGTGAAGATTTGTTAAATGCTTACTGATTTCCTCTAACTTAACGCTAGCTTCCTCTTCTTCTTTTCTGGTAATATCCGCCGCTACATTTGGTGCACCGTTTACGATTTCTTCTTTCTTCCACTGTACATAATTTTCAGCTGTCTTTTTTGTGTTGTAAGCCATTTTACCAGCATCTATAGCTGGGCCAAAACCATTGTCCCTTAGATATTTTTCCAATATAGAAAGTTCTTCTGAATAATTATCTTTTGCCTCTTCTACCTTTTCTGCTGCGATAGCTTCAGGGCTAATACTCTCTACAATGGCTGTCATTTTTCCTACGTCAGTCGCTAAATTAGTTAAACTAGCAGTAGTATCGTATACATTTTGAGCCGCTTCAGCTGCCTTAAGCTGATTATCCATATCGGACATTGTTTCATCCATCAGCTTTAGCATCTCATTAACATCTTTTGCATAGCTATTTAATGTTACATCCGCTTTTGCTGAAGTCTGCGCAGAATTATCTACTGCTTTAGCACTTTTCTTAGCCTGATTCTTTAGATTTTCAGCATCTGCCATTGCAACTTTGAGGGACTGCTTAAGCTTTGCATCATTTTCAATAATCTTCTGAATAGTTTTCTGTTCCTCGGCTAAATCATTACTTAAATCCTTAAGATTATTAATCGCTAAATTGATATCGTTGTCCTCTTTTATATCTTCAGAGAACTTTCCCGCGCTAGAAACAACCTCACTAACAACTACTTCTGTAAAAGCTACGTTGATATTGTTTTGTAAGGATTGAACTACAGTATCTGAAATTTTAGTTGCTACAGGATTCTTTTTTTGATTTTCATAGAAATGAAGCGTTGGACGTCCTACATCTTCGCTGAGAACGTTATACATGTTGTAGGTAAAATCCTCGTCTATTACAACAGCTGCATAATATTCTCCGCTATAGACACCTTCAATAGCTACATCTGAATTTTCTACAAACTGCCAGTTAACAGCTGTATTTTCATGAAGGTTATCTATAATGGTATCACCTTGATTATGATACTCGCCCTCTTCATCTGTATATCCTTTGTCCAGCGATACCGCTGCCAGTTTAAGAGCACCTGTATTTCCATATGGATCCCAGTTGGAATAAATGTTAAACCATGCATATAATGCTGGTAAAAAACATATTCCGATTACAATTACAAGTGCAAAGAAGTTCTTTACTAGACTTAAAATGTCATCAACAAAAATTTTCTTAACAGTTTTCATTTATTATCCCTTTTACACTAATGAGTTAGCGTCACAGATTTTTATATTATTTCTGCTCTCCTGCTTTACTTCGTAAAGCATTTTATCTGCTCCCTGAAGATATGAGAAATAACCGTCATCGCCGCCTGGTATTCCCCAACAAATTCCTTGAGAAATCGTAACTATATCGTCTGTGAGAGAAAACTTATGCTCTTTTTTTGCATCATATATCTCTTTTTTCAGCTCTGATGCTTTTTTTAGAACTTCTTCTTTTGTCATTCCCTCATATAAAATTACAAATTCATCTCCGCCATATCGTGCTGTAAATATTTTTTCATCCCTTGACATTTCTAAAAGCTTACCCGCAATAAATCTAATGCAATCGTCACCAGCCTGGTGTCCATAGTTGTCATTAAATTGCTTAAAGAAATCTATATCTAATATTCCAACAGCTAAGCTGCTTCCTTTTTTTCTCGCACGATTAAAGGAATCTTCACTATACTCATTTAATTTTAATCTATTATACATCCCCGTAAGTGGGTCTGTCTCTGAACGTTTTTGTAAAAATGTATTCTCTTCCTCTACTTTTTTATTGATTTGTGTAAGCTCCATATAGGAATTACGCATAACTATCATGTCACTTACCATCAATCTGTTTTCTCGCTCCATAAATTCAGAAAGCTCAAAAAACAGAACTGAAGCAATTTTATATTCTTCAATCTGACCTACTCTACGATAATATCTAATCTTTAATGTTAATAATTTACGCTCAAGATTTTTAATCAAAGTATGCTTTGTTAAATCATCTAAAACGGCATAGGCTTTGAAAAAATCATTATATTTTTCAATTGAAAGGAGCATATCAAGATAATCATAGAAATCATCAAAAACATCCATAATAGGCATGTTTGTACTTGTATGGATATTGACCATATCAATCCAATAATCTCTTGCTTCTTTTTCATTAACGGCATTATGAACCCTTGCAAAATAGCAATAAATCACTATTTTATCCAGCTCGGATAGATTAGGAATACATTCATTCTTAAGCTTTTTTTCTATTTCAAGGTATTTTTCCTGTTCCTCAAGCTTTAAATAAGCTCGTCCCATGCCCAAAAGAATGGCAGTATAACTCTCTAAATAGCCATCCATTTCTTTATGATTAATTATGTATGAGTATGCTATTTCTACATGGGAAATTGCCTTATTAAATTCCTCAATATTGAGATAAAGTGAGCCTAAATTTAGATGGATAATCCATTCTATATCGGCTAAAGAATTATCCTGACAAATTGTGATTGCTTTAATGAAATAATCCAGAGCAAATGGAGCATTTCCTCTGTTAAGAGAAACTATTCCAAGCATATTATTGGCCATAGCCACATAGCTCCACTCATTAGCATTTTCTAATGGAGCCAAGGATCCTGTCATTTGAGAATAAAAATTCGATGCGTCGTTTAGAAGGTAATATGTTTCGCCTTTAGAAAATAAGGCATATCCAACTAAGGCATCGTCTTTCATGCTTTTTCCATAAGCCAAAAGTTTATCACAAGCTGAAATCAATGCCGTTGGATCTTTGCCTCTATTCTTTTGTATTTCTCCTAAGAGAAGCTGAACTTCTCTGCTGTAGGTTAGGACGTCCATAACCTCAACTCCCCATTTGTTATTACATTTCCTTCAAAATATTTGTTAGCTTAGCAAAATCCTCTAGTGATAATGCCTCTCCTCGAATTGTAGGGCTAAAACCTGCCTTTTCAATCGCTTGTGCTATCTGTTCTTTTGAATAATGCAGTCCATTTCCAAGACCATTTTGTAAAGTCTTTCTACGCTGATTAAATGAAGCTCTTATTATTTGAAATAATAGCTTCTCATCACATTCCACTGGTGGATTATTGTGACATTTAAGTGTGATAACCGTGCTAGTTACCTTTGGCTGTGGCATAAAACAACTAGGTGGGGCATCACATACTATCTCTGGCTTACTGTAATACTGAACAGCAAGAGAGAGGGCACCATACTCCTTTGAACCAGGGCCTTCCTGCATTCTGTCTGCCACTTCCTTTTGAATCATAATAGTAACAGATTCAAGTGGCACATGACTTTCAAAAAGCCCCATTATAATTGGGGTAGTAATGTAATATGGCAGGTTGGCAACCACCTTTATAGGTTTTCCACCATTCTTTTCCTCTGCAAGCGCCTTAATATCAACTTTAAGGATATCCTGGTTTATAACTGACCAATTTTTATATGTAGACAAAGTATCATCCAAAATTGGAATAAGTGTCTTATCTATCTCTACAGCAACAACTTCTCTGGCTTCTTCGCAAAGTCTCTGAGTCATTGTGCCGATACCTGGTCCAATCTCAAGAACAAAATCATCCTTTGTGATTCCAGCTGCATCTATAATATTATCTAATATATTGCCATCAATTAAGAAGTTCTGACCGTATTTCTTTTGGAAAGAAAAGCCATGAGCTTCCAAGACAGCTTTTGTATAGGTTGGATTGCTTAAATATGCCATTTATTAATTCCTTTTTGCTTTTGAATAAATTCTAAGAGCGTTTTCATAAGTTATTCGCTCTACATCCGCTACATCCATTTCCTTAAGCTCTGCGATTTTTTCTACTACGTGGCTTAAGAAGATAGAAGAGTTGCGTTCTCCACGATGGGGCACTGGTGCCATGTATGGACAGTCTGTCTCTAAGACGATGCTTTCGATAGGAATAGCCTGAACTGTCTCAACCAACTTCTTTGAATTCTTGAAGGTGACGACGCCTCCGACACCTATAAACCATCCCATTTTAATATATTCTAACGCTATTTCTTTAGAATATGAATAGCAATGGATTATTCCCTTTTTGTTACTTTTATTATTATAATCAACAATTGTGTTTAAAGTATCTTCTGCCGCATCCCTCGAGTGGATAACTACCGGCAAGTCTACATCTTTTGCAAGCTCAAGATACTTTTTAAACCACTCGCGCTGTTTTGCTCGGCCTTCCTCATCCTTAATCCAATAATAATCCAGACCAATTTCTCCAATTGCAACTACCTTTGGATTACTAGCATTTGCTCTAATCCAATTTAGATTTTCTTCAGTAAAATCATCCATTTCTTCAGGGT
>JAFYYE010000275.1 GCA_017557715.1 Pseudobutyrivibrio sp. | reverse complement strand
GGATTAAACAACAAAATAAAGTTCAAAAAAGAGCAAAAAAAGACACGCCTGCGGTGACGTGTCTTTCAAAGGGAGAATAATGTTATGAAAAATGTATCTCTTATTGAGATGATGTTATCTTACAATTAAATTATGTATAAATAACGTGCTAATTGTGAAGAAATTGTGAAACATTATCATCCAAAAATATTTTAATTTATAAAGTATCCACCCATAAATAATGGACTTTCGTTGCCTTTTGAATCAACTATCACAACTGACAAAACACACGAGCCCGAGTTTAATGTGAACGGGCCATTGTAAACAATACCAAGATCAGAAGGATCCGTACCATCCACTGTGTAATAAGCTGTACAGCCATCTGGAACATTAATTGTAATAGTCTGCTGACCGCTGTAATTTCCAGGCTCCGGGCTTACTTCAGGAGTTGAAAGCGCCGCATATTTAACAGTGTATTTCTGGCTTGCAATATCAGAATAATCTCCGTCAGGTCCAAGTGCTACAGCTTTAATTTCGATTGTCCCCTCTTTTAAGGTGATACCTTTTGTGTATAACTTTCCTGATGTAATAGGATTTTTACCATTTGTGGTATAGAAAATCTGGCAATCCTTACCAGCAGTAATATAAATAGTTAAATCATCCTCATATTCACCGCCTTCTTCAGAAAAAACAGGGGGTGAAACAAAGTAACTACTAATCATCTGATATATTTCATCGTTAGGAGCAAGCTCTGCCAAGGCGTGAATACTGTCAGTATCCTTTAGGGCAGAATAAGACTCAAGCAAATAAGAATAAATCTTAGCGTTGTTCTCGTCTAAATCTCGAGCTTCAGATAAATATTGAATAGCATTCTTGTATTCCTTAACCTTGAAATACATACGTCCCATGCCATAAATAGCCTCGAAGGAATCAGTATCCATATTGTAGGCTTCTTCGTAATATCCAAGGGCCTTTGCGTACTGACCTCCTTCTTCTGCTTCAATGGCATTATTCATTACATTGTTATATGTGTGCTTGCCCATGTATGAGCCGATGATGCAAAACAGCACAAAGAAGATTACCAAAAAGCCTGAAACCACAATGAATAATTGCTTTTTAGTAAAACGGACAGGCTTTTTAACAGGAGCTTTAACTACAGGCTTATCCTCTGTAACAGGCTGATAAACACCTGTAGCAAACTTATCCTCTTTAGCTTTTTTCTTATCTTCAACTACCCTGGAAAGCAGTTCTTCTTCAAGAACATCATAATCAGGCACAAGCTGAATAGACTCCCCACAATTTGGGCAGTACAAAAGCTTTGATTCAATTTCCGCACCACATTTTTTACATTTCATAATAGATTAGAAAAGTCCTGTAATTACTCCGTCATCTGTGACATCAATATTATTTGCAGCTGGAACCTTTGGAAGACCTGGCATTGTCATGATGCTTCCAGTAACTGCAACAACAAATCCAGCACCAGCTGATGCATATACTTCACGAACATTAATAGTAAAGTCAGTAGGTCTACCAAGCTTAGTAGCGTCGTCTGAAAGAGAATACTGAGTCTTAGCCATACATACAGGGAAATCACCCATGCCAAGCTCTTCTATTCTCTTAAGTTCTTTTAATGCTGCAGCTGAGTATGTGACATCATTCGCACCATAAATCTCAGTTGCAACTGTCTTAATTTTATCCTGAAGTGAAAGGCTATCCTCGTAAAGTGGCTTGAAGTTGCTCTCTTTGTTCTCAAGAACATCAAGTACCTTCTTAGCAAGCTCTACGCCGCCTTCTCCACCTTTCTCCCAAACCTCTGAAAGAGCAAACTCGCAGCCTCTCTCCTGGCAGAAATCTCTAACAAAGCTAGTCTCAGCATCTGTATCAGTAACAAATGAGTTAAGTGTAACAATAACAGGTACACCGTACTTCTGAAGATTCTCAATGTGCTTTTCAAGGTT
>JAFYYE010000274.1 GCA_017557715.1 Pseudobutyrivibrio sp. | reverse complement strand
TCAGCCTTTGAAGAATACTTGTCTACCACAAGATTTCCACCTGGCTGATCTGCAGAAATTGCAATTACGTTTTTGCTCATATCATCCATAGAAATATCTACTGTCTGAGCGCCATCATTGTTGTTAAAGATAATTGAAAAATCCTGATCTCCAATCATCTTTACTTCAGCTTTCCACCAATAACCCTCTTCATTAGAGATTGCAGCTCCTGGCCAGCCGCCGAAATGCTGTGTACCATCTGTCCATGCATACGCATATACGGATTTCCATTCCTCTGTGTTGAGGAAGTAAACTGTCTTTGTAACAATGCCAAGGGCTTCTTCTGCCTCAGCCTTTGATGCATAAATCTTATCTGACTTTGCAGTCATAAATCTGCCTGCACCTTCACCAACAGAAAACTCTGCTGACTTATTTACTCCATCAGTAAATACTACTTTGAATTCCTTCGCTGGGACTGTGACCTTCCACCAGTTATCCTGTGTATAATCACAAGCAAAGCTATTGTCACAAGCAAGAGCGCTAACGCTATTCCAACCGTCGGTATTGTGGAAGAAGATCGTGGAATAGTCTCCGTCAGCTAATGTATCAAGTACAACAACTGACTTGGCAGGTACTGTGCCATAGATATTTCCATCTGATACTGTGTAAAGTCCAGTTCTTCCTTCAACAGAATCTACATATGTACCATCTGAAAGATTAGTCTCAGAATCAAGAGCAAAATCATTTTCTCCGGCATTAACAATTACTACTCCTTTATTACCTCTTTCAATCATTAAGACTGAAGCATTATTTCCTGGATTGCGAAGGTTCTCGCTTTCACCTTCCATAGCTGTTCTGAATTTATTTACTGCAACAACCTCAGGCGCCTTATATAAGTCGCTTCCTGCTTCGCCTATACGATTGTTTCCCCATGGATTTTCAGCATTGCTTCCATCAGGTCTGCTGAAGAAAAGAGGTGTGCCTGCTTCTCTTGCAGCAATGATTGCCCAACCAAGGATGACTTCCTTATCATCAACCTCGTTGTAGCTGTGATCATTAATATAGTTATCATGAGACTCTACCCATGTAACAAGCTTATTTTCATCAGCAGTGTAAGTCTTACCTGTTGATGTGTCGTCACTAACCTTGTAGCTTGATAATTTCTTTACAGAAACATTTCCTGAAGAAGCAGCATTTCTGATTGCTCCACCGTAATTGCTGGCAACTGTTCCACCAAGCATATCCTGGTATGCAGCCACACGTGATGTGTCTCCATCAAGAACCTCACCGTAAACAAATAAGTCAGCATAATTCTTTGAAGCATAAGCATCAATATCTGCCTTCATATTTGGATAGAAATCATTTCTGTCTTCCTGACCAGCATACTCCTCTGCAACTCCATCGTCTGGAAGTGCGATATGTTTTGCTGTATCAATTCTAAATCCGTCTGCACCACATGCAATACAGTCCTCAAGGAAATCATAGAAGTACTCCTGGAAGCCATGATTTTCTGTATCAACATCTGGAAGTCCGCCCATTGCATCATAAGTAACGGAAATACGATTATCATACTGCATACCGCCCTGGTCACCATCTTCAACCTTTGCACCAATATGATAAAGAGCATCCTCGCCGCCTGCTGCAGCCTTCAAATCCTCTGACACATAATCATACAAAGGTGTTGTGTGGTTAGGTGCTATATCTACAATAACTCCGATACCATATTTCTCAGCCTCGTCACACATAGCCTTAAACTCATCACGAGAACCAAGCTGATAGTTACCAATCTTCCAATCGGTAGGCTGATAATGATAGTACCATCTCCCCTCATCCTCAGTATCACCATAGAGGGCCATACCTGGATGAATTGCTAAGCATTCGTTAATTGGAGATGTCTGAATAGCCGTATATCCCGCTGCAGCTATCTCAGGCATTTTCTCCCTAATAGTATTAAAGTTCCAACAAAATGTGTGCAAAATTGTGCCATCATGAATTGATGACCTTGTGACAGCAGATGCTGCCTGAACTGAGTCTAAGCCCTGTGTAGCAAAAGCCTTAAGGTTTGCTCCAGGAATTCCTGCTGCCATAGCAAGAGACATGGCAACCGCGACGAATCTCTTCGCCATATTTCCCATTCTTTTCATTAAATTTAACCTCCCTAAATTTCTAGTTTTCAGATGCTTGCCTAGGGCATCCGCGCAACTAATTGCGCAATAGAATTTTAGAGATTTTCTTCCCCTCAATAATTTAAAATATAAGCTTTTCTCACATAAGAGTCAATAGCATTATTTTGTCATAAAAATGCGCAACCCATGAATGAGTTGCGCATTAATTATCTTTATTGAATTATCTCGAGGAAAAATTACAACGAGGTGAACTTCTGCGTTGTATCATTGAGCTGCTCCGTAACCTCAGTGTTCTTGTCCATAGCCTTAAATATGTTCTTAATACCAGTAACAATCTCTGCTGAATTCTCCGCACTCATTGTAATTGCTGTAGAGCTTTCACGTACGGAATTTGTAATTGTGTCTACAGAATCAACCATATCTTTCATAATTACATTGAGGCTTTCAGCCTTCTCAGTAAATTCTGTAAGCATCTCATTCATGACTTCCGCAGTATGTCCATACTTCTCACCAGTATCAACAAACTCATCATAATCTCCAATTACTGTACCATTGATGAAATCAAGAACCTCTTCTGCACTGGAAGCCAGGGTCTTAACTGCGGCAGTAACTTCACTGGCTATCTCCTGAATAGTAGCTGCTGTCTGTCTTGAGTTTGCCGCAAGCTTACTAATCTCATCAGCAACAACTGCGAAGCCCTTTCCTGCCTCACCTGCTCTAGCTGCCTCAATAGAAGCATTAAGAGCAAGAAGATTCGTCTGGCTGGCAATGTCCAAAATATCATTTGTAAGATCACTAATCTGATCAACTTTCTCAGAATCTTTAACTGACTTTTCAAGTGTCTCAGAAAGATCTGCCATCTTCACGCCCACATCTGACTTCTTAGTATTAACCTTAATCTGAAGTTCGTCTGCCTCAGTCTTAATTTCGTTTGCTGTCTGCGAGCCTTCCTCTGCCTGATTTGTAATCTTCTCGGCTGCGTCCTTAACATCCTCCACGCTCTGATTGATAGATGCAAGAATACCAACTACAGATTCCATGTTAGCTGAAAGCTCCTCAAGAGCTGCAGAAGAACTTGTTACGTTGTCATCTGCTATCTGAAGTTGAGAGTTAACCTCCTCAGAACTATCTCTAAGTACTACTGTACCATCCTTAACATCCTTCATAATTCCCTGAAGTGTCTCGATGAAATGATTTATACCATTCTTAATATATATAAGCTCTGACTTTGTTTTAGTATTAACTCTTGCAGTAAGATCGCCCTGTCCCCTCTGGATGCTATCGATAATATCATTTACCTCAGCACTCATAGACTTGATTCGTGCAACTACACTTCTGTAGGTCATGAGGAAGTTGAAGATAATAAGTAAAATGAAAATACCAATACCGATTGCAGCTATAATATTTCCTCTCTTAAGAAGGTAATTCATATTAGCCTTGGTATTTGAAGAGTTTTCTTCGATTGCCTCATCCAAAATCTCTGTTGAATGGATAATAGCAACCTTCTGAATCTCTGCCTTATCAAAGAGTATCGCATATGCGTTAGCCTGATCTCCAGCATCACACTTCTCGATTGCCTTATCAATAAATGAGCACATTCTGTCGTACTGAGCTTCAATTTCCTGAAGTTGTGCTGCTGCGTCCTCATTACTGTATGCGGCAAAATCTGTGGTCAGCTGAGAAATATCCTCTGCTATTGTAGACTTTGCCACTTCTATCTGAGGCAAAAGTGCTTCCTGTGTCTCTGGTGAACCTGAAGCTATATATCCTGTTACCTGATCATAAAGAGACATAATATCCGTTTTAAGCTTTGCATCATGGGTAGTCAGATTCATCATTGAATCAAACATTTCCACACTGGTACTTGTGGAAGTATTCATTGATGACATAATCAGGAGCATAACAATCAAAAATGCTATCAGCATACCAATGTTTAAGAGAGATATCTGTACAACGATTGAGTGAATGCCACCTACTTTTACGTCACCATTATTATTCTTACTCATAACAAACACCCCCCCTTCTTATAATTTAGCGTACCATTCTTCAATGGTACGATTAAACTCATCTCTAAAGCTTTCTGCATTAAGCTCCCCTGTTGCGTATCTGTAATAGAGGTAGCAGAAGCCTCCCTCTGAGTTACCAATACCTTCCGGAAGGTTCATCCAATGCCAGTTGGAGGTTTTTCCTGCGGCAATATAATCTGAAATAGTCTGTGCAAAAGGATCTGATGCCACATACTTGCAGTCTGTAAATGGACTTACACAACCTGCTGACTCTACAAGAATCTTCTGACCTGCATCCTCTGAACACCACTGAAGGAATGCCTTAGATGCTGCCACATTTCCTTCCTTGAATACTGCCCACCACGATGGAGCCGCTGTAAGAATTGTCTCCATTCCATCCTCAAAGGCATATGGAACCATTCCTACCTTGAAGCTTCCTGCGGCTGCATAAGCTTCAGAAGAGGTAAGAGATGCACCAATCCATGAACCCTGTGTGATAAATGCGTACTTTCCAGCTGCGAAATTTGCAACCTGATCATCATAAATACCAGTTGTTAAAAGCTCTGGGTCAGAGTATTGATTGAACAAACCTATCATATTTGCAAAATTTAGGAATCTGGAATCATCCACCTTCTTATCATTTGCAATCATATCGATGTAGGTTGTATCGTCACGTGCCAATCCAGAATCTATATATGCGCCAGTAATATGGTTACCAGCTGACCAGCCCAAATTAACTGGCTCTGCACAATAACCAATTACTGCTTTAAGTCCTAATGCATCCTTATTAGCAGCTACTGCTTCGAAAGCAGCACGAAGAGCATCTGGTCCTGTGATAGACGCAGGGTCAACACCACACTTCTCCAAAATATCTGCATTATAGGCAAGACCAATAGCCTCTGTAGTATATGGGAAGCCCAGAGTTCCATATGTACTGTCTACATAGGCTGCCTCTGTTTTCTTTGCCCAATCTTGGTCACTCATATCAACAAGCAGACCTTCCCAATTACCAAAGCCCGAAGCCTCACAGGCAATTATATCTGGCATCTGGTCAGACAGATAATATCCCTTTAATGTAGCCTGTGCATCAACACCAGCTGGGACATTAATCACCTTTACTTCCACGCCAGTGGCTGCCTGATAAGCCTTAGCAAGCTCTTCAACCTGAGAATTAATCTCACTTTTGATGTTTACCATCGTAATTGAGCCACCAGCAGATGTATCACCAGCATCACCACTTGCTGCCTCTTTCTGCTTTCCGCAACCAGTAAAAACTGAAGTTGCTATCAGAAGAAGGCACATCACCACACTAAAATGCTTTCTCATAAGATTTCCCCTCCTACCTTATACTTAAGCATACGTCTACAGAATTAAGTATACGGAACAATAATTAAAAATCTGTGAATCATCTATTAAATCAAAAAGAGCCTCCCGAAGGAGACTCAATAATTAAAGGAGCACTATTCCTTTACACCACCAAGTGCAACACCTGCAATGATGAATTTAGAAAGGAACAAATACGCGATGATAATAGGTACAATCGCTACGGTAATCATCATGTAAACCTTACCCATATCGAAGTTCATATAATCAGCACCACGAAGAGTAGCAATAAGAATAGGTACTGTAGCCTTCTCCTTTGACTGAAGAACAAGAGCTGGAACGAAGTAGTTATTCCATGAACCTACGAATGTGAAGATTGCCTGTACCGCAACAGCTGGCTTCATGATAGGGAAGATAATCTTGTTGAAGATTCTCATCTCTGAACAGCCATCAATTCTGGCAGCCTCAACAAGTGAAAGCTGGAGATTTGACTGAAGGTAGCTGTACATGAAGTAGAATACAGCTGGGCTGGCGATTGAAGGTAAAATAAGTGGAATCAATGTGTCATATAATCCCATATTTGTAATCAAACGAAGGAAACCAAGTGCTGTAACCTGTGTTGGCATTACAAGGATAATCATGATGAATGTGAATGCCACCTTCTTCAGCTTAAAATCATAAACATAAAGACCGTAAGCTGTAAGGGCCGAAAAGTAAGTACAGATTGCAGCGCAAAGGCTGGATACGATAATACTGTTTCCAATACCCTTCATCATAGGGAAAGTTCCATCATTTGCTACGGCATTAAAGTTCTTTCCAAAGTAATCCTTTGGGAGAGCTGAAAAGCCCTTCTGTAAATCAGCATGTGAACATGTTGAATTGATAATCAAAATGTAGAAGAAGAATAAGCACATAAAAGCAAGAATAATTAAAACTAAATGCGCTATAAAACTTCTAGCAATACCTGAAACATTCTTACTTGCCATTAGTTCTTACCTCCCTTTGCTGCCTTCATTCTCTTCTTGGCAGCTTTCTTTTCAGCCTTGGCATCATTGTCCTGGCCATTTACCATCTTATAAACAACAAGGCAAAGAATACCGCTGACAATAAACAGATAAACTGAAAGTGCACCTGCGCGGCCATAATCTGGAGCGCGAAGTAAATTGTTGAGCCACATAATAAGTGTGTAGCTCGTTCTGTTTGGATTTCCCTGTCCGTTTGTAAGGATCTGAGGAACGTCAAACATCTGAAGACCACCGATAAGTGATGTGATTAATGTGTATGTCAAAATAGGTCTGATAAGTGGCAATGTAATATGGAAGAATGACTGTCTAGGTGTGCAGCCATCGATTGATGCAGCCTCGAAAATATCAGGGCTGATACCCATAATTGCAGCCATAAGCATGATTGTTGTATTACCAAACCACATAAGGAAATTCATAAGTGCAATAAGAAGTCTTGTACCTACTGGTGTTCCCATGAAATCAATTGGTCCTTTTACAAGACCAAGTCCTGTAAGAATGTTATTTACAGGGCCAGATGTTGAGAATAATGTAAAGAACAACATTGCAAAAGCTGATGCCATTATTAGATTTGGTAAATATATCACCACCTTGAAGAATTGTTCACAACGGATTTTAAGTCGAACATCTACAAACCATGAAGCAAGTAAAAGTGCGATGACAATCTGTGGAACAAATCCAATAATCCAAAGGATAAAGGTATTTCCCATGTATGTGAAGAAATCCTTGCCCATTACGTTGATATAGTTATCAAATCCCACGAAACTAGGTCCTACGATACGAAGACCTGAGCGGTAATATTCATAAAAACTATACCTGATCGTGTCCAAAAGTGGTATCAATGAAAAAATGAAATAAGTCACAAAGAAAGGCAAGATAAAAAGATAGCCATACTTTGCTCGGCTTATACTTTTTGCTTTTTTCATAATGTATATCTCCTTAGAAATTTGGGGCGGACAAAGCCGCCCCTATATGTATATTTGGGATGAATAGAGAAAGCAACTTCAATCAATATTCATTACTCTGGCCAATTTACAGCTGTGATATCTGGATATCTTTCCATGATAGCCTTTTCGAAGTTAGCCTTAGCTGTCTCGAAATCAACCTGTCCCTGGAAGTAATCACTAAATGAACTCTGGATAAGCTCAACGCAACCCTGATCATATGGTGAAAGTGTTGTCATCTGGATAGATGCAGCTGCTGGCTGGAAGTACTTGAATGGATTCTCACCACCAAGGAACTCTGCTCCGAAGCTCTCATCCTCAGCGATTTCCTTCATACCAGACTGTGTATTTGTGAAATCAAGGTAATCCTTTGTAATCTTCATAAGGTTATCCTTGTTTGCTGTTACTGCAAGCATGATTTCCTTTACGTGCTCAGCATTGTCTGTACCTACACAACCATGTACGAAAGAACCACCCCAGTTGAATGCCTGAGGACCATCTGTTACAGCCCAAGCGCCTGCTTCGCCATCCCAGTTTGGATTAAGTACGAAGTCGATACCCCAAGCTGGAAGTAAGAAACCGAATACATTTGACTCAGAACCCATAGCCTTGTTCCAGTCATCTGTCCACTGTCCCTTGATGTTCTTGTCAAGGAGACCAGCATCTAACCAATCCTTAGAATCGTTAATCCAGTTGATGATCTGTGGATCTACGTTAATCTCTGTTGAACCTTCCTCAACCCATGGAGCTGAAATGCTGTTTCCATAAGCTCGGAATGTATCTGCATAACCTGCAAGTGTGTAGTAACCCTTAGCCTTAAGCTCTTCGCCTGAAGCCTTCATTGTTGCCCAATCAGCAACCTTTGCGTGAATCTCGTCTGGATCATCTGTTCCAAATGCATCCTGAGCGATGTCTCTACGATAAACGAAAAGACATGGGCAAGCCTGCCATGTAGAACCTCTCTGTACGCCGTTAGCATCAGAAGCAACTGTCTTTGTGAAATCATACTGATCAGCTAAATCTGTTTCTGGGTCGATACCAAGGTCTGTAAGTGGAATTGCTACATCAGCTGCAGCATCTGTATACTTAACAACGTAATCTGTCTCAGAAAGGAACATATCAATCTTGTCATCATCTGCTGCTGTAGCCTGATTTAAAAGACCCTCATCAAGCTTTGACTGATATACACCATCCTGGTTAGGATTTACTGTCCAGTGAATCTCTGTACCATCTGTAAGGTATGTGATTGTACCATCATCTGATGTGTGGTCAACCTTGTCATAAACTGCCTCAACTCTTGTTCTGAACTCATCGTTCCAGCAGTAAATGTTAATTACCTTTCCTTCTTCACCTGCTGCAACATAACTGCTATCCGCACTAGCATCTGCTGCACCGCTGTTGTTACCAGCTGCGTCTCCCCCGCAAGCTGTAAGTCCTGCTACCATAGAAAGGCAAAGCATAAGACTAACTACTCTTTTTTTCATTACTTATTCCTCCTTAAGAAATACTACATTTGGGATTGTTTTTTATCCCCCTTAAACGTTTACTATATTAATTTCTCACGCCTTTTTTTAATATCAAATTCATTGCTAAAATAATAAAATCATGCTATGCTTTTCTAAAAATTTAGTCCGGCTATAGAGGGTAGAAAAATGAGTACTATGAATAATTTATTTACGAACGTTAACAATGATGGGGACGAGATTGTACATCGCCACCAAAATGCTGAGCTTTTGTTCTACCAGCAAGTTGCAAAGGGTGACATTGATGCTATCCGTGAGAATTGTGAAAAACACGAGTTTTTGAATCAGGCTGGAGTCGGCATCCTTTCGAAGGATCCACTGCAGAATCTCAAATATCATTTTGTTGTTTCTGTTGCTATCATCTCTCGTCTTTGTGTTGATAATGGAATGGAAATGGAAAAGTCATACCGCCTTTCCGATTATTATATTCAGTGTCTGGATGATATTACTTCTATAGAAAAGATGGAGCAGCTTCACGACCGAATGGTTACTGATTACACAGGCAAGATGAAAATCATTCGCCAGAATGCAGGATTGTCTCGCCCTATGACTGAGTGTATGAACTACATCTACTCTCATCTGAAAGACAGAATCACTGTAAAGGATTTGGCTGAATACACCAGCAACTCTGCCAGCTATATTTCCCGACTTTTCAAGGATGAGCTTGGAGTTTCTACAAGTGATTACATAAGAAATGCGAAGCTTGAGGCTTCAAAGAATCTTCTTAGATACAGCGATTACTCACTGGTTGATATTGCAAATTATTTTTCATTTACTTCTCAGAGTCATTTTTGCCAGCTCTTCCAAAAAGAAACTGGCCTTACACCAAAAAAGTACCGCGAAAAATTCTACGGTACTCATTGGAAAGGAACTGAGGGCGATATTATGAACTATGGTCCCCAGTAGTCCGCTGGTTACACTCTCAATCCTGAGTATTACTCCATCGCGAGATCGGCTCCTTGAGTAACACTCAGAGATTGATAGCTACCAGCTCATCTAAAGTTGTTAAGTTCTTTATTATCCTAGTTTAACTTCTATTTTATTATTCTTTTCTAATTTTTCTATTACATCTCTTGATATTACTACCTTAGAATCATTAATAGAAATCTGGTCATTGTTTAGTGTTGCTGAAACGACTTTATATGAACCAACCTGAAGCATTGATGGGTTCGTAAATACGATATCAAATCGCTTCTCTGCGAAGTTAAGACTAATCTTTGCTTCTCCGTTAGAATCAAACTGTTCTTTTAAGAGAGCTGGTGCTATGCAAAGATTTCCTGCCTCACCTTTTACTCCAAAGACTTCTGTAATCATAGTCAGCAGATACCATGATGCTGCGCCAGTAAGGTATGGATATTTGCCACGTCCTTTTGCATCGAAATACTCAGGAACGCCTGGGTACATGTGACTAACATTAAAGTTCATTGCAGCTTCAGAAAGTGCATTCAATGCCTTGAAGCCTTCTTTTGCAAAACCTCTACTATATAATGCATTTCCGTACATTACAGCCATATGTGAAAATACCGCACCATTCTCTTTCTCACCATAAGCGAAGCCAAACATTCTTCCAAGGTCTCCCTTGATTTCCTTAAAGTCTGTGTTAAGTCTATAACCTCCAATAGACTCCTTGTACAGATATCTATCTGCAGCTTTGCTTATATATTCTATCTGCTGGTTAGTTGCCACATTACCCATAATTGCAAATACCTGACCTGTCAGCATCATGCGTGTTTTTTCATCATCCTTGTCGAAGCATTCTACTCGTCTGCAGCTGTCATCATAATAACTGTTGAACCAGCCCTGACCCTCATCACCTGAAATCCACTCCTGTGAATTAAGATGCTCAGTAAACCACTCTGACATTTCCATAAGCTTTGAAACAAGTGATGCAACTGGAACCGAAATCTGCTTTCCTGAAATATCACCTTCCACAAGCTTACAGTACTTATCCAAAAGCTCTGTCTTTTCTGAAATTGATTCGTAAATCTGAACATAGGAATCAAGAAGAACATTAAGCTCTGTTGCGATGGAAATAGTATCAATTCCCACCTTCAATGAGTATTCCTGAATAAGCTTTGAAAGATCTTTCAAATTTCCTGCATAAGCATAAGAAAATGCTACTGACTCACCATTGCGTGATGCCATATCTAAGGCATCGTTCCAATCAGCCCCACGAAGCTTCAATGTGTTATGCTCACCAACCTCGTAGAATGCGCACAAGTTTTGAACAAGAAGATGCTCGATAATTGAGCCTTCATACACCTGTCCACTTGCAGTGTACTGATGATTGCCTTCTGTCTCAAACTTCTTATCAATAAGATTTCCTCTATGTACAATGGAATCCTTGAAATAAGGAACCTTTTCCTTAAGGATTTCATAATCACCTGACTGATGTATATATAGAAGCAATGTCTTGAGTGGCCAATATGCATGATCCATCCAGACTCTTGCAATTCCATTTCTATCTGCAATAAAGTTTCCTAAACCTTCACCGATGATAGTGGCATTTGTTCCATCCATACGGACACCACCGAAGTTTGCCACAAGCATCTTTCTAACGTCATCTGGCTCCATGAAAAGAAGTGCAAGGCAATCCTGCCATAAATCTCTCCAGCCTCTGCCGCCTCTACCATAATCATGGTATGGAAGGAATGAGCAGCCGTAAACACGTCTTAAGAATGGCTGGAATGCGACCCACGCCATAAACTCATCAAATTCTTTATTACCGGTATGGAAGCTTACATTGACCTTGTTCTTCCAATACTCTTTTGTTGCCTCTAATTCTTTTTTTACATCGGCATCTGATGAAAGTCGCTTCTGAACATCTTTAAGCTCAGCCTCATCTTCAGCCACTCCGATTAATATCGTATATACGATTTTTTCCTTTGGCTTAAGTGTAGCCTTGGCGAATTTCAATCCACCTACAGCCTCCATACCATCAAAGTGCTCTCCTGCTCCGCAGCCTGCCTCCTGACGATAAACGCTTCTTGGCTTTAAAAAGCTGCCTCCCTCACCAATAAACGCCTCGACTGTGGGGAAAAATGACTCTGGTTTTTTTCCATTTTCATCAAAGCCGATTACATAATAAGTCTTGTTATTTAATCGATGCCCCTTCTCATCAAAGGACATAGTTGGTTTAACAGTCACGCCCTCATCTATAGTAGAAATTCGGTGGAGCATAGATGTTACATTTCTATGGTCACGAAGGTTATCTGCAGATCTTCCAAAGATAGGAATAGCTGCAATAGGGGAGATAACCTTTGTCTGGTCAGAGATATTTTTGACGGTCACTGACATGACTTCTACATTTAAATCTACTGGGACGAAAGAGGTAATCTCTGCCAGAACTCCAAAACTTTCATTAGCTCTTGTAGCTGTGTGCCACATAAAGCCGCCGGAAACAAGACTCTCATCCTGCTCCATAGTGAATTTCTTACTCTCCTGCTCTGCAGAAGTGCCAACTGCTGACCATACAGAACCATTGTCCATGTAAAGCCAGAAGTTTCGGCCATTTTTATTATTGTGGAGATTCTCCACGCTCACTGGCTCCAAAAGGAAGGTTTCCTGATTTACCATTGCATCACCACCAAGATTAGGTGTAAGCGATGCCTTAAGGCCCTTCTCACCAGCTATAGGGAAATAAAGGTAGCTTGTATCCTCAGCTCTGCCGATTCTAAAGCTTCCCATATCATCTAAAAACTCAAATTTACCTGAATTAATTGTTTTCAACATATGCGCCTCACAATAATTGTTTTCTTATGATGATTGCATTATACGCCGCGTCTGTGAAAAAAGTTATCATATCCATTATTTCATATCAGATTTGTGAACTAAAAAGCCACCTCGTTTGAGGTGGCTATAAAATCCTTATATTATCGTAATTCCGAATATCCAAATGAATTTACAATAGCATCGATTGGAACGCCCTGCTTACACAGTGGGCAATCATGAAGAGGATATGATGCGTAATTTGGAATATCGTCTTCACGAAATACTGCTGTGATATCAATGCCAGCTACCTGACGTACAGCTGAGAAGATAGCGCATGCGCCGCTAATCTTTGCACCGTAATACTTAACACATTCTGCAAGGCTTTCTACGGTACGTCCTGTGCTTAGTGAACCGAAAAGAAGAAGTACATTTTTATCACGTACGGTTAACTGCATATTGTCACGGAAAATGCTCTGTCCTGTAGAGGTAAGCTCTGGAGATGTAACGTAAATTGTCTTATGTTGATTATAGTTTGCAACACCAGCCTTGGTAAGTTCCATTGCTAAAAATGTTCCAACAACCTCCATGTCATCGGCACATACGATTGTGTCAACGGGAGTCTGTACTGAATAGTGCATAGCTAGAAGCTGGGCAACACCCTGCGCTTCATTACATCTGGTCTTCATTGTGCCAATTTCCATATAGTTAGTGATGTGTGAATGGTTGGTAGCGAAATGACCAGGAATAATCTTAAGTGCAACTTCTGAATTAAGTGGTGCAGGAATTTTAGTATACTCTTTTAGCATAATAACCCCCTTTTATTAACATAATCTTAATAACCCCATTTACAATATTCCCTCTAGCAAAGTTATTATATCATACCCTTAAAAAGAAAATTGTGAATTTTTTCTGTGGGTTGTTTTTCACAGAAAATTAAATTTTGTGGGGTAAAATTATTCTTAAATGTGGGGGTAATATGGATTTATTTAAATTCAATGATGATATTCAAGCTGCATATGAGCGGTTACCACATGCACTTGCAATCTATCAATTCATTGACAACCAGATAATTGTAAGAGTGCTGTCTAATGGTTATTGCGAAACATTCGGGTTTGAGAATCAATCTCAGGCCTACGATGCTTTGCGCAAAAATGTTTATCATAATATCCACCCAGCCGATGTATCACGAATTAATGACGAGGCTTATCGCTCGTTGATGGCTGGAGATACTTATGAAATCATCTATCGCTCTCGCACAGCTGGAAATGACGATACAGCTGAATATAAAGTTATGCATGCCATTGGAAAGCATGTAGATATGGAAAATGGAGTACATCTTGTTCATGTAGTTTATTCAGAATCTGGCGATCAAGTAACTAAAAAAATTATGGATTTACAGGAATCCGTTTCTTCTCTTCTTTCAAATATGCCTGCCATGACATTCTCAAAAGATGTTGTTACAAGAAAATATATTGCTTGTAACCAAGCCTTTGCGGATTATGCATGCAAAGAAACTCCAGAAGGTGTAGTGGGTCTCACTGATTTTGAGATTTTTGATAAGGAAACCGCACAGCACTTTGTAGATGATGATAAAAAGGCCTTGGACATGAATAAACCTTACATCTTTTATGAAGATGTGCCAGATGCAGATGGAAATCCACGCCGATTTCAGACTACAAAGCTTAAATTCATGGATGCTACTGGAAGAACCTGTTTGCTCGGATTATGCCAGGATGTTACTGATGCCATGATAATTAAAGAGGAATATAACAAGCGACTGGAAAATGCTCAGAACCGTGCAAATATAGATGCATTAACGGGTATACGTAACAAGGCTGCCTATGTTGAATTCGAAAGTAATCTTAACAAGATGATCATCGAAAAAGGATGGATTCAGTTTGCTGTTGCCATATTTGATGTGAATGATTTGAAAACCATCAATGACACTTTGGGACATCAGGCTGGTGATGAATATATTTGTGACGCCTGCAAAATTATATGCACCAAATTTAAGCATAGCCCAGTCTTTCGTATTGGCGGTGATGAGTTCGTAGCTATTTCCCAAGGGGAGGACTATGACAATATCGATGAGCTACTGCAATATTTTTCTGAACATAACAGGGAAGCACTTAAAACAGGTGGCATAGTTATAGCCTGTGGTATGTCTAGATACGATAATGAAGGAAGTGTTGCTCCGGTGTTCAAGATTGCTGATGAGCAAATGTATATAAATAAACAGTATTTAAAGAATCTTAAATAAACTTTGAGCCACCTCATACGAGGCGGCTCAATTCTATACAACATCTATTCTTCATATACAAAGATTCCTGTCAACCTTGGGACATTGAATCTGTTTATAAATAAATCGCATTTACATAGAAATGTAAAAAATGCTTTATGACCTTCCCCAGCAAACGACTCATAATTTGCCTGGCCCTTTGATAAAATAACATCAGCATTATCTACGGCAGATTTAGCATAATCTGGAAGTCTGCGATATACCGTTCCTGCTATATGTTCGCCATTGGTGATTACATTGAATTCATCTACCAAACCAACATATTTAGCATCTTCAATGGTAGCGTCATTTGAAACCTCACCACCACGTACCATCACCGTAATATCCATCTGTGGAAAGCGTTTTTTCAGCTGGCGCAACATGAGTTTATCTAATACGATTTCACCACAGTTATCTGTGAGAAGAAGGAATGATTTAGCCTCTGAACATTTCTTACAAAACAGCTCATATGTCCTCTTATCATCCTCACGCATATCAGTATTTTTGAATAATCCTAAAAACTCTGATTCCTGCACATTTTGAATCACGCCAAAATCAATGTAATTTCCAATGCGAGCCATAACTAATGATGTAGCAAGTGGGTCTCCGCTTTTTTCAATCTCACTTTCCAAATCGGATTCCATTGAAAGAACCAAATCATTAAACTTCTTATTGATATCTTTAAAGCTAGGCATTGGTCCAATATATTTTTCATGCGCCTGATTAAATGCAAAGTTCATTTCAGCACTGCAAGCGTTGTCAGCTCGATTATCTAAAATATTCTTTACCTCTGCCAAATAATCTTTGTTATCAATTTTTGAAGCTTGTCTGTCATACATGCACTTAACGCAAGAATTATTTAAAACCATATTTACTACTTTCTATAAAAATCTTTTCATCACATTTCTGATAGGCGTATACAACACCAACATAAATATGAAGTTTCCCACACAATGAACAATATCCCACATAATCCCTGAAATCCACCAAGGGAAGGCTGTATTAAATCCAGCTGTGATTCCACCAGAACTAAATCCTATAAAGAAATAAGTTATCGAACACAGCATTCCAAAACAAAGGCCGAAAATACCAGAAAAGATAGCCCAAAACAGTGCAGACTCTTCTTTCCTAAATATCCATGTAACAAGAACTAACAATGGCCAAATGTATAGGTACATTATCCACCAGGTGTTCATGCCATAGATAGCGCCTTCCACAAGGATAAATGCTGGAACTACAGCCATAACCTTCCTGCCGAAATAAAGAGTGAACATAATCAACCAAAAGGTCGTGAGTTCCACATTTGGTAGAAAGCTAAGCACTGCTTTGCAAACCTCAATGACGGCTATCATAAGACCAATCATCGCTATATCCCTGGTGGAAAATCTTGAGCTATTATCACACATATTATTCTGCTGATTCATAAGTCCAAGTATATGTATCTCCATCAACTACAGGCTGCTCTGTAACACCATAGTTGCCATACTCACCATTTACATAAAGTGCCCAGTATGCGTTATCCTCAGCATAGATTGCCTGCTCGCCATTGATTACCTCTACCATGAGGCCATAATCACCTTCCTGTCCGCTGAATGAAAAGCTATCATCACTTTCTGCAAGTTCATCCATGGCTCCCTTAAGGTATTCAGCGTCTGTATTTACATCATACTTTGTGCTATTTCCATTCTCATCTACTACCTCAATTACAATAGCCTTAGCACCTGCTGTACCCTTAGCTGCAAACTTGTTATAGCAAAGTGCAAATACTGCTATAAGGGCTACAAGAATCACAGCACCTATCAATATCTTCTTTGTACTTTTCTTTTCCATTTCAAAATCCTCCTGTCAAAATTGTTAACTAGTAAAATGCTTTTTCATTTTAGCATTTCTTATAGAATTGTACACCTTTAGAAATCAAAAAGAGACTTAAGTCTTCACTTAAGCCTCTTAAAAACTTATCTTGATAAATCCTATATCTCTGGCATTACCTTTAAGGCACCCTTAACCTGTGTAACCTTGGCAGCTGTAGCGTTAGCCAAAGTAAGCAATTCCTTAACCTGCTCTGCACTTAAATCAATGTTGTGCTCTAATATGTAATGAAGTGCGCAGCCCATAAATGTGTCTCCAGCACCTGTAGTATCAACTACTGATTCCATCTTAACACCAGCTACTTTAACCAGCTGACCGTCAGCCATTCCAAGACTTCCATCAGGACCAAGTGTTACAAACACCTGCTTAGCTGATGACATTTCTTTTATTGCCTTATAACCAGCCTCCATATCAGAAAGGCCTGTCATAAATTCTACTTCGTTATCTGAGATTTTAAGAATATCGCAGTTTTCCATTCCCCACTTGATTGCTGCTTTGGCATCCTCAAGGTCTGCCCAAAGTGGCTCACGTAAATTAGGGTCAAAGGAAATAAGAAGTCCCTTTTCCTTCGCAAAAGCAACTGCCTTCTTAGTTGCTTCCTTTGCACACTCAGATGTCATAGAAAGTGTTCCAAAATGGAAAATCTTTGAATCCTCAATTAAATCAAATTTAACCTCAGATGCATTTAACATCATGTCTGCACCTGGATTTCTGTAGAAGCTGAAATCTCTGTCACCATTTGGAAGCTTCTTTACAAAAGCAAGTGTAGTGCGAACTTCCTTATCAAAAACAACACCCTCTGTGTTGATTCCGATTTCCTCGATAGTGTCTGTAAGCTGGTGACCAAACATGTCCTCTCCAACCTTACCAATAAATGCTGTCTTATGGCCAGCCTTTGTAAGAAGTGATAATACGTTGCATGGTGCTCCACCTGGGCATGCTTCGAAAGTATCGTTGCCCTGTGCGGACACCTCGCCAGGTGCCATATCTATAAGAATTTCACCTAATGCTATCACGTCGAATCTTTTCATTAAATTGTACTCTCTCTTTCTATATATGTTACAGGCAACAGGGTACGCTTTGGCACAACCCTTCCCTCTGACGCAGCGATTACTAAATCTACTGCTGTCCCAGCCATTTCCTTGATAGGCTGATGAATTGTAGATATAGGTGGTGTGGTTAGTCTTGAGATTAAAACATCATCAAAACCAACAAGCTTAATATCCTCTGGTACCTTTCTACCTATCTTACCACAAACCTGAAGAACCTGCGCAGCAATTAAATCCGAGCTGGCAAAAATACCATCAATCTCTTTATCCAGCTTTAATGCTTCATCCAGTAATGCATGATAATCCAGACTGAAATATTGATCCTGACTGGTTGTGACTTCTGTGAAAGGAATACCCCTCTCTTCACAAACCTTTGCAAATCCCTTGAAACGGTCGTCGGCAGGCATCTGGCTTTCAGATACACCGCCAATAATAAGAAGCTTTTTACAACCTGCATCAATCAGAGCCTGGGCTGCCATCATACCGCCCTGCTCGTTGTCACATTCCACCGCAGCTGTTCCATTTTCTATGAAACGTTCTACTGTGACTAATGGAAAATTGCTATTAGCAAATTCTGAAACCTGAACGCTTGATGAAAAAAGAATAACTCCTGCAACTCGATTGCTGGTGCACATGTCAAGATATTCCTTTTCTTTATGATTTGCTCCCTTTGAATTGGCAAGCAAAATCTTATAGCCTTTTTTGCTGGCTGCGTTTTCTATATTGCTAATCATCTCCGCAAAATATGGATGACGAACATGAGGCACAATCACCCCAATTGTATTTGTAGATTTCTTTGATAAAGAGCGTGCCACTTCGTTGGGCTGATAATTCAGCTCTTCCATAGCAGCATGAACCTTTGCTCTTGTCTCCTCCGAAATATATCCCCTATTATTTAATACTCTTGATACTGTAGTGACAGTCAGTCCGCACTTGGCTGCCACATCCTTTAGTGTTGCCATTTTCCCTCCAATTAATGCATAACTCATTCTCTGTTTTAAGAGTTTTATGCCCTATAAGTATAACATCATCAAGGGCTATTTCCATAATATTATAGTCCATAATAATTGTGTACTGAGCATTGCCGTTTATTTTATGAATGTTCAATAGTGAACTTTTTAGTTTTTAAATTTGCCTTAAGTCGTGCAAACGCATCGCCATTCTTTCTTAAAATAACAAGCTCTTCGTCACTACAATCTTCTAAAATAAACTCTCCATCAAATGCAGGATGCTCATTTCTAAACTTCATGAGTTCAAGCAACTTCTTAACAACTGGTCTTTCAACCTCTCTATCAATCTCATCAAGCTTGTAGTAGTGGCGATTGATATTTCGACCTACCTTTGTCTCTTCTAAAAGCTGAAGATCGTTCTTTCCTGCAAGTAGTCCCACATAATAAACCTGAGGAATACCTGGTGCAAAGAACTGCACTGCTCTTGCAAGAAGATAAGCATCATCATCATCCCCAAGTGCTGAGTAGTAGCTGCAGTTAACCTGATAAATATCAAGATTATTGTAGGCTGCAGTGTTGTAAATCTTCTTAACATTTGCGCCAAACTTGAAGATATCCTCTTTTGTGCGCTCGATTTCTTCATCTGGAAGAAGATCCTTTACATCAACAACTCCGATTCCATCATGTGTATCAAGTGTTGTGAACTGCTTTCTTGGGCAGATTTCTAACCAGTGCTTTAAATACTTTGACTGTCCATAGTATAAACCATTTATAAGAAGCATTGGTAGCGCAAAATCGTACACATAATAGTCATGACTTGCTATTTTTTGCTGCATTGTATAGTGCTCGTGAATCTCTGGAAGAAGTGTTACACCATATGGCTCAACAATCTTTGCAGAC
>JAFYYE010000273.1 GCA_017557715.1 Pseudobutyrivibrio sp. | reverse complement strand
TGAGAACGGCGAGACAATCAAGATTGACACAAGAACAGGTGAGTACTTATCACGTGTTTAATCTATTAGAGATGAGATAAGATATGGATTATAGAGAATATCCGCTTTCAAAGCTTTTGCAGAATCGAAAAATATATAATGTATTTGACGAAGAGTTTCAAAAGGGTACTTGGCTAGATGCCACAGCACTACTTGGAAGCGAAAGTACAATCAATCAGCTTTATCGCGATGGTACAGTTCCTCGCGAGACACTAGATAGAATAGTGGAGCGACTCTCGAAATAATTGAACTCTATTAAGACCTTCGATTTACATCGGAGGTCTTTTTTATTAATATAGAGACAAGGAGGGTTTTGACATGAATACAAATTTTTCAAAAGACATAAAGTACGTTGGCTGCAACGATAAGACTATCGATTTATTTGAGAGCCAGTATCCAGTTCCAAATGGGGTTTCATATAACTCATATTTAATATTAGATGAAAAGGTAGCTGTTATGGATACAGCAGATCCTAGGGTTACTGATGAGTGGCTTGCTAATCTGGAAAGAGAATTAGCTGGTCGCAAGCCAGATTATTTAGTTGTATCTCATATGGAGCCAGATCACGCAGGTTCTATTAAGGTATTCTTGGAGAAGTATCCAGAGACTACAGTCGTTGGAAATGCAAAGACATTTACTATGATGGGACAGTTCATGGATGCTGCCATTTTTGAGAATAGAAAGTATGTAGTGGCAGAGGGAGATAAGCTTTCTCTTGGTACACATGAGCTTACATTCGTATTTGCGCCTATGGTTCATTGGCCAGAGGTTATGGTGGAGTATGAATCTACAGAAAAGATTTTATTCTCAGCAGACGGCTTTGGAAAGTTTGGTGCACTTGATTGTGACGAGCCATGGATTGACGAAGCTCGTAGATATTATCTTAATATTGTTGGTAAGTATGGAGTTCAGGTGCAGGCTTTGTTGAAAAAGGCAGCTACCCTTGATATCAAAACTATCTGTCCACTTCACGGACCAATCCTTACAGAAAATCTTGGATATTATTTAGATTTATATGATAAGTGGAGCAGCTACAAGCCAGAGGAAGAGGGCGTGCTTATCACATGCGCTTCCATTCATGGAAATACAAAGAAGGCTGCACTTAAGCTTCAGGAAAAGCTTGAGGCAGCAGGCAAGAAGACAATGTTTATTGATTTAACAAGAGATAGCATGTCAGAGGCGGTAGCAAGAGCCTTCTATTATGACAAGATGGTTTGCTGTGCTTGTACCTATGATGGTGGCTTGTTCCCACCTATGCAGGACTTCTTACATCACCTCATTGCCAAGGGTTTCCAGAGCCGTAAGGTAGCCTTTGTAGAGAATGGTACCTGGGCACCTCAGGCTGCTGGCAAGATGAAAGCAATCTTGGAGGGCAGCAAGAACCTTGAGCTGGTAGAGCCAGTAGTATCCATAAAGTCAACGCTAAATCCATCTAGTGAAGCAGTAATGGATGAATTAGTAAAATCACTATAAAATAAAAATCACGGAGTCAAATCTTGACTCCGTGATTTTTTCTATACTCGCTAGGCGATACATTTTTAAAACGCTTGAAAGCCTTTGAGAATGTAAAGGCATCAGAATAACCTACAATTAATGCTATGTTACAGACACTTTCGG
>JAFYYE010000272.1 GCA_017557715.1 Pseudobutyrivibrio sp. | reverse complement strand
TATTATTTCTGTCAGTGTTAGGAGCATTAATATCTACATCACCAAAATCACACTCGCAATCGATTTTCTCATATTCACCTGTAATATCAATGTCACCTGCATTCGCATTTACATCAGCTGTCTTAGCTTTTGACTTCATAAGATTGATATCTCCTGCATTTGCTGAAATTTCAATCTTGTCTGCCTTGCAATCATTTACATCAATATCACCAGCATTGGCATCTATATCAATCTGCGCAGCTTCAACTTCATTAATATCAATATCTCCTGCGTTAGCATCAAGATTAAGCTTTTCTACTTTGATATCCTTAATATCAACATCACCTGCTGAAACATCAATCTTGAGATTATCTAAATCTGTGCTGGCTGGAACTACGATATTCAACTCAAAACCATCAAGATTTTTTACGTGGTTCACACTTTCTCTCTGAACTATTGTCAGCTTTCCATTTTTAAGCTCCACTGTTGGCTCATATTTTTCAGGGAAACTTGCATCTACTGAAAGCTGGCTGCCGCTCTTAATATTGATATCTGCCTCACTCATATCGATGACGATATCTGTAAGCTTTTCATTAGAAAAATCATAGCTCTTCGTATCTACATTTCCGCTGTGCCAGCTATTACTGAACCAGCTAAAACCACCAAAATTCATTATATGCCCCCAAATAGCAGCCACAACAACGATTAATGTAACCAACCATATTATAACTAAATATTTCTTAGTCCATTTCTTATTTTCCATGACTTAGTCCTCCTCTGCTTCCAGAACCACTTCCAATAATCTATGAGCAATTGCACCAATTACCCAAATAATCCATGTAATGTGCCAATCCATAGTAACAAAACTAATAATCAAATATAAGCAAGTAACTGTTGGCCAATATACTTCCATAACGCCTTCTGCGAACTTATTGATATACACGATATCACCTTTATCCTTTCCATAACTACCACTGATTGTCTTTGAATCATTAAGCTTTAAGATCTTTTCATAGCTTCCCATTACCGCTGTTGCATAGATAATCATGCAAACGCCAGCACCTACGAAGTAGAACAGGCAGTTTGAAACGATATCTACGTCAATTGCAGCTGTAGGAATCCAAAGAATGAATAACATAATTGCTACTGCAATCATTACTGCGTGTGGTACCTTAAAAGCTCTCTTCTTGCTCTTTACCATATCCGCTGTAGCTAAATCGATCTGGCAAAGCTCCTTATCTAAGAATCTCCAATCGTTTCCTCTTATACCTGCAAATACAAAAAGTGCAACTGCGATGGCGATGGCGATGCTGATAAACATTCCTGTTACACCAAGTCCATCTCCTAATTCTCCGCGAAGAAGGAATTCAAAAAGGATTGGCCATGTAACTGATGTGATGCAAAGTAAAACACCAATACCAATTAGTAATCCATTTCCCTTCATTACATTTAAGTAATCCTCTACTTCTTCCATTCTAAGGAAATGACGTGGCTTTGACTCTTCTCTCTCGTGAGTTTCCTGAAGCTCCTTAGTAAGTCCAAGGTCTGCTGCAAGCTCATCAAGATTTCCGAACTCTGCGATGACTGTTCCGACGGCCTGATTTTCATTTACTCCATCAGCTATCATCTCGTTAAATTTATCTTCCATCATTGAAAGCAACTCAGCCTTTGCTTTCTTAACCTCTGGAGTATTTGGCATATTAGCAAACATTGTCTCCAAATAGTTCTTAATTGTTTCCATATCTCTTCTCCTATTCTTGGTTTTCTATAAACCGTTCAATAACCTCTTTTGTTAGTTCCCATTCCTCACATTTGCTGTGGTAGTATTCCTTGCCAGCATCTGTAACTCTGTAATACGTTCTTTTCTTTCCGTTCCCCTCTGGATCAGGGTCTGCAACGAAGGATTCTATGTATCCGTTTTTCTCCATTCGGGTGAATGCCGAATAAAGTGTTGTCTCCTTGATTATGTATTTCTCTTCGGTGATTTGCTTAATCTGCTTTGATATTTCATAACCATAGGATGGCTCTTTAATAAGGATGCTAAGAATCATGGTATCGTTGTAGCCACGGATTACGTCACTACTGATTTCACCCATATAATTCCTCCTTTACTACGTCTAACATACTACGAGTGATATACTACGTCAGGTTTACTATGTCTGATGTAGTACTTCATCTGTTGAAGTAAATATACTACGACAGATAAAGTATGTCAACACCTTTTTTTTAAAATTTTCTGAAAACATAAAAATCCATTCAAAAAAAGAGTCACAGTTCGTCCCCTTTCCGATCTGTGACTCTTTCTTTCTAATACCTTATTTTTCTAACTCTTATAACTCTTCTCCGTTGCTGGCAATAACGTTCTTGTACCAGTCAAAAGATTTCTTCTTACGACGAGCAAGTGTACCTGTGCCATCGTCATATTTTTCTACATAGATGAATCCGTAGCGCTTAGCCATCTCACCTGTTGATGCTGAAACTAAGTCAATGCATCCCCATGGTGTGTAGCCCATAAGATCTACACCATCCTTTACAGCTTCTCTCATTTCTGAGATGTGCTTTCTAAGATAATCGATTCTGTAATCATCATTGATTGAACCATCAGCCTCGATTTCGTCTCGGGCCCCAAGGCCATTCTCAACAACCATAAGTGGAATACGATATCTATCATAAATCTCGTTAAGAACATATCTGAGACCCTGTGGATCAATCTGCCATCCCCAATCTGATGACTCAAGATATGGATTCTTTCCACCTGTAATAAGGTTTCCTTCGCCCGCATTTACATCAGGATTTGCGCTGATTGTATTAGACATGTAGTAGCTGAAGGTATAGAAATCAACAGTACCCTGCTTTAAGATTTCAGCATCACCTGGCTCCATCTTTATCTCTACACCAAGTCTGTCCCAAATACTCTTTGAATATACTGGATATTCACCACGTACCTGTACATCTGAACAATACCAGTTAACCTCTCTCATATGCTCCTGATTGGCAATGATGTCTGCAGGATTACACGTAGCTGGGTATGATGTTACGAAGCAAATCATGTTTCCTAACTTATATTCTGGATAATTGTCATGTGCATATTTTACAGCAAGAGCTGATGCAACAAACTGATGATGAAGAGCCTGGAATCTCTCCTGTGGCTTGTCGGGTACCTGATTTACAGGACCTGAGTAGCCCTTTACAGTACCTGTAGAAAGTACTGCTCCAAGTTGCATTGTACCGGCATTAATCTCGTTGAATGTAAGCCAGTACTTTACCTTTCCCTGATATCTAGCAAAGATTGCCTTGCAGTAATTCATAAAATACTCGATAAGCTCGCGGCCTTCCCAACCATTATATTTTTCTACAAGTGCGTAAGGAAGCTCATAATGAGAAATAGTAACAAGTGGCTCAATACCGTACTTCTTACAGCAATCGAAAACCTTGTCATAGAATGCAAGACCTGCCTCATTTGGCTCAGACTCCATTCCTGTAGGGAAGATTCTTGTCCAGTTGATTGATGTTCTACATACCTTGAATCCCATCTCTGCAAAAAGCTTGATATCTTCCTCATAGTGATGATAGAAATCAATTGCTTCATGTGATGGATAAAGTGTATCTGGCTCAATAGTAGTAGTGATTCTCTTTGGAGTTGTGTGACTACCATTTGTGCACATATCTGAAACTGATGGACCCTT
>JAFYYE010000271.1 GCA_017557715.1 Pseudobutyrivibrio sp. | reverse complement strand
TCCATCCATGAATTCTCGTTGATTGGATAAACACCAACCTTTCCACCATCATCCTTGATACGATTGATGATATCTGGGAAACCAATAAATTCGTTGTCTTTAATATAATTGAACACCTCAGGTTCCACAATGTAGATACCTGTGTTTGTGAAGAAGCTAAACTCCGGCTTTTCCTTCATGTCGATGATATTTCCATGCTCGCCAAACTCAACAACACCGTAAGCTACCTGGAAATTACGAAGTGAGCAAACCATAGTAACGATATTGCCCTCAGCCTTATGATGAGCATAAATCTTTGAGTAATCCTCTTCTATAAGAATATCACAGTTTGTAAGGATAAATGTCTCATCAACCTTGCCACGAAGAAGCGAAAGTCCGCCGCCTGTACCAAGTGGAGTATCCTCATCTGCATACTCGATTTCATAAGGTCTATCTGCCTCAGCAAAATATGACTTAATCATATTTTTCTTATGATTAACAATCATAATCATTCTGCTGATTCCATACTCTGCAAATCCATCTAAAATAAGCTCTGCAATAGGCTTCTCCCCCACAGGAATAAGTGGCTTTGGAAGAATCCTGGTGTATGGATAAAGACGTGTACCCTTTCCACCTGCCATCATAACTACAGGCGTTGAAAGTGTGCTGTGCTTTGTGAGATTGTTCTCGCTCCAGAAAACTGTATCAACTACGATGCCATTTTCATCAACAATAGGAAGTCCCTCGATGTTATGACGTCGCAAGAAATCCTTTGCATCAGATTTCTCATCCTCTTTTAATGTGCGAGGCTTGTAATTAGCGATAGTCTGAACCTTCTCGCTAAGATCTCCGCCAGATAAAATATATCGGCGAACATCACCTTCTGAAAGCGCAGCCAAAAGCTTATTGTTGTCATCAACAATAAACGCGGTACGCCTTCCACTCACATCAAACGCCTTAAGTGCCTGTAAAATTGTGTCTTCTTCTTTAATAAATACGTTTTCCATAATTAGATGTTATAAATGTCCACCTTATACTTGTCCAAGTTGTGTCTTAAAAATTCGATGGTTTCCGCTAAGCCCTGCTCGAATGTATACTGAGGCTTCCAGTCTGTAAGCTGAAGAATCTTCTCGTTAGAACCAAGAAGACGATTAACTTCAGACTTCTCTGGGCGAAGTCTATCCTCGTCGCAGATGATTCTTGCGTTTGGATTAATCTGGCGGATAAGCTCTTCAGCGAGCTGTCCGATAGAGATTTCCTTCTGTGTAGCGATATTGATTTCCTGACCAATAGTCTTATCGCTTTCGTACATAGCGATGAAACCATGAGCAGTATCCTTTACATAGTTGAAATCACGCGTTGGTGTAAGACTACCAAGCTTGATCTCTTCCTTACCTGCAAGAAGCTGTGTGATGATTGTAGGAATAACTGCACGAGCTGACTGGCGTGGTCCGAAAGTATTAAATGGACGCACGATTGTCACAGGTAAATCGAATGAGCGATAGAATGACTCTGCAAGTCTGTCTGCACCAATCTTTGTAGCTGAATATGGTGACTGTCCCTGATATGGGTGCTTCTCATCGATAGGCACGTACTGAGCTGTTCCATAAACCTCTGATGTAGATGTAACAAGTACACGCTTTGTGCCAAGGTCTCTGGCAGCCTGAAGGATGTTGAGAGTTCCCTTGATATTAGTATCTACATAAGCATCTGGGCTATGGTATGAAAATGGAATAGCGATAAGTGCTGCAAGATGGAATACTGCGTCGCAGCCCTTCATAGCTTCGCGGACACCGTTAGGGTCGCGAACGTCACCTGCGAATACCTCTACGTGATCCATGATGCTCTTATCAAGTGTGTCGAGCCATCCCCAGTTATTAAACGAATTGTAGTAAACGAAGGCCTTTACCTCATAACCCTTCTTAACTAATTCTTCTACTAAATGTGAACCGATGAATCCATCAGAACCAGTTACTAAAATCTTACTCATTCTATATTCCTCCATATATCTATGGATTTCAATAATAATATAGTTCTCTAACAGACACGCTTTCGCTCTGCTTTTTCTCATTACCCTACATAAGATGCTCCCTTTGGGACCATCTAAGTAGGGATGGAAAAAGAAGGTCTTTTTAGAGAATATATTATTATTTCAATCCTCACATTATTTCTGTTCTACAAAGTAGTCATACATTGATTTCGCTACGAGCGTAATATTTTCGTCGTCGAGACGCGACGCGCTCATAACGTAAGTATTACCCTCTCTCGCGCAGCTCATATAAACTGCAAGGTACTGGATAATTTCTTCACGGCTTGGCTGGCGATATTCTGCCATAGCCTTTTCATAATTTCCAAATACCTCATCCAGCTTCATTACACCAGGAGCGCCTGTGTAGACAATATCTCCACTCATGAATACTGGATGGCGAAGAAGCATAGCTTCCTGACCTGCTGTACCTGTAAGGGTAGCCACGCACTCACTCTTTTCGATGAGCTTAATTGAATCCTCCCATGGGTCAATAAGTACCACGTTTGGATACTGGCTAAATGCCTCATAGAAGCTGTTGTCCCTGATACCAAGGAAGGAGTAGTGTTCCTTCACATAAAGCACTGTATCAGCTGGAAGCGACTTTACCAGATTATCGATAAAGTAAAGCTGCTTCTCATACTTCTGAGCACACACAATAGTGGTGGCCTCTGGTTGAAGGTGAAGTGGGAAATATACAAATTTCTTTGAGAAATCCGCCTTCTTGAAATAAGATTTCGCCTTCTTATATCTGAAGTACCACTTGATTTCATCCATTGTCTGCTCGTAAGCCTTGTAGTAAATATAAGAACCTTTATCCCTTGTGAAAGGATTAAAGTATTTCTGTCTTAAATAGAAGAATGGAAGAACAAAAAATCTAGCCTTCCACTTTGGCTTCTTACCAGAGAACTGCATAAATGCTGGCTTGGAATGCTTCTCCTCAAAGCCCGCAAGGAATGCCTCTGCCTTAGCCTTCTGCTCTTCAGTAACTGGAACATTCTTGTAATCCTCTGGGAAATTGTAAATCTTCTCGAAAGGATCATTTAAAATATAGTGATGGGTCAAATCCATGCCGCAGGCTCTCATAAACATCAATGAATAATAGCCTGTATTTGTCTTCTTTCCTACAAGATATGCAGTGTAGGTAAGAAGTGTAGCGATAACCTCATCATAGAAGAAATCCACTTTATAGGTGGTGAAAACGTGCTCCCAGAATGCAAACAAACCTGCTGCTGTGTGCACGCAATAATCATAATCTCTGTAAATTAAAAATCTATCTGTGTAGATGTATTTCCACATTGGTGCCGCATCGTACTTCTTCTCGTACTCTGCAAGCTTTTCAAGTGTGAACTCATCCCAGTGAGCATTCATAAACTCTGAAATTTCACACACAACCACTTCATCCTTGCCAAACTTATCATAGATATATTTGGTC
>JAFYYE010000270.1 GCA_017557715.1 Pseudobutyrivibrio sp. | reverse complement strand
TCTGTCTTTTTCCTATGCCTAAAAAAAGAAAAAACGAGATTGGAGCTAATTGCTCTAATCTCGTTTTCCTCATTTTAGCCTCCACTACAATGCTAACTTAATGACATTGCCTTTTATGGGAAAGCCTTTTTTATATTAGAGAAGACATATAGCTTTTATATTCTTCAATTCTATTTGATTTTCTGATTTTCTTAATGATTTTATCCTGCTCAGGGAAATTACATTCCCAATAAACCCAAAATTCTTTCATACGATGGAGAACAGGTTTTTCTCCAGAGAGAATAGCAGTATATTGAGAGAGTAAATCATCGTGAAATGATTTGAATTTCGCAAGGTCTAGAGAATTTACTGCAAGACTTTCTTTGTATTCAAAGGCAAGTGACGGATTAGCAATAAGTCCACGGCCTATCATGAGAGCGTTTATACTTGGATATTTTCTGAAGGTGTTTTCGATATTAGAAATTGTTTTTATCTCCCCATTAAATACTAATGGAGCATTGGCGTGTTCTATAGCGTATTCGAAGAACTCTGGATGAATTGGTTCTCTATAAAAGTCTTTTTGTACTCTAGGATGAATTGTAAGCTCTGAAATAGGATACTTGTTGTATATGTCTAAAATCTCGTAAAATTCCTCTGGCTCAACCTTTCCAAGTCGTGTCTTTATTGATATAGCCACATCATCTTTTAATCCCGAAAATACCTCATAAAGCATATTATCAAGGTCCTCAGGGTAGTAGAGAAGCCCTGAGCCTTTTTTCTTAGCTACAACTGTACCAGAGGGACAACCAAGATTAAAGTTAATCTCTTTGAAGCCAAGAGCTGATATTTCATGAACAGCCCATAGAAAATGCTCAGCATTATTCGTGAGAAGCTGAGGGACAGTTGTATTTATATCATTATTATCAGGATTAATATCCTTAAATTCTCTTGTAGTAAATTTAAAGGTGGAATTTGGAGAGATAAAAGGAGTGTAGTATTTATCAATTCCACCGTAGTATTTTGCAAAGGTCTTTCTAAAAATGCTATCTGTAACTCCTTCAAGTGGAGCGAGATAAATCTTTTTGGTATTTGTCATAGTAACTCCTAGAAAAAAAGAGCATCGGATGACGGTCCCGATGCTCTAAATGAATTCTTATCTTAAATTAATCAAGTGTGTTTACAAGTTTGAAAGACGAGATAACTTAAGGCTAACAGTGTTGTCATGATAAACACCCTTTGAACCAGCCATCTCGATAACCTTGATAGCAGCCTTAAGCTCTGACTCAGCAAGTGCCTTGTCCTTAGACTCAACAGCAGCCTCAACACGCTTAACGTATGTCTTAACCTCTGATCTGATTGCCTTATTGCGCTCAGTTCTAACAGCTGTTACCTGAACACGCTTCTTAGCAGACTTAATATTTGCCATGTGTTGCTACACCTCCAATTGTATAAAAATTAAATGTTCTAATTAAAATACGTTGTAGCCGGACACGGACAGTTCAACGCATACTCGAATATAATAGTGAATAAACTGCATTTTGTCAAGAGAATTTGACTATTTATCTAATAAAAATTTTGATAAAACCTGATTACTAACATCAATGCCTATATCTGTAAGGAATAATCGACCTTCTTTGGCATCCATAAAGCCCTGGTTGCGAAGAGCAGTAATAATCGGTCCATAAATGGCTTCAATATCAATACCAAACATATTTTGGAAATCACTTCTTGCAATACCATTTATTTTCCTTAATCCTAAAAACATGAATTCTTCCATTGCATCTTTCTTTGAAAGCGCATCTTCTGTATCGAAGTATGGGGAGCTAAATTCCGAAGATGGTACAGAACCTTGTTCAATAGCTTCAGATACTTCTATATATTTGTATATATCACGCAAATTAGTGGTACGGACATTATCGAAAAGGGATGCGGAGCCAAGACCGACGCCCAGATAAGGGATTCTATCCCAGTATCCAATATTATGGCGGCATACTTTTCCGTTGCGGGCATAATTAGATATTTCGTAGCGCTTATAGCCTTTATTCTCCAAAAACTCCATAGTGAATTTGTACTGACGATAAGATTCTTCATCAGTAGGTAAATCCTCGGTTTCCATACCTGCCTGTTGCTTTACGGCATCAAACTTATACTTATCATAGAAAGGGGTGCCCTTTTCGATAATGAGAGAATAAGCTGAGATGTGCTCAGGTCTAAGCATAGTGACTGAAGTAAGTGTTTTTTCAAGCTTTGCAATGGTTTGGTGAGGCAGACCTGTCATAATATCTACATTGACATTATCAAAGCCAGCCTTACGAACTAAATCATATGTGTGAAGAAAACGGTTGTAATCGTGAATTCTGCCTAGTTCCTTCAACTCATCATCATTGGCAGACTGAAGGCCGATGCTTAGTCTATTGATACCAATGGATCTATAAACATTTAATTTTTCTGATGAAAGAGTACCAGGGTTGCATTCTACAGAAATCTCTGCCTGTGGGTCGATTTTGAAACTTTGCTTAACAGTGGAAATGATGGCATCCATCAAATCTTCTGAAAGCCAAGATGGAGTGCCGCCGCCAACATAAATAGTTGAAATAATGCACCCAGGGTGAGTGGCTGCAACATATTTAATCTCAGTACACAAAGCAGCGGTGTAACGCCGCTGCATTTTTTCATCGAAAACCCCTGAGAGGAAATCGCAATATAAACATTTTTTAAC
>JAFYYE010000269.1 GCA_017557715.1 Pseudobutyrivibrio sp. | reverse complement strand
TATCAAGAGAAATAACTCCACAGCTTATAATAGAAGTAGTATCAGAACACTTTAATCTTACAGTTGATCAGATGGCTTCTAAAAACAGATCTAGCAATGTTGCAAGACCTAGACAGATTGCTATGTATCTATGTAACACAATGACTGATTGTTCTCTTCAGGCAATTGGTTCATTATTAGGAGGACGAGATCATTCAACAATTATTCACGGAGCAAATAAAATCGGTGAAGAAATTGAAAAAGATGAAAATACAAAGAATCTCGTAGAAACAATTAAGAAAAAGATTAACCCAAATTAATGTGGAAAACATGTTAATAACAATATGGATAATCTGTGAACAAGATGTTAATTAATACTCATCATTGTAGATATTTAAAAATTTCGACAATTTTTATTCACAAAATATCCATATATTATCAATAGTTAATTCACAAATTTTTATGACTTATTAGACTAGGTTTTACGTGTAAATACTGGGGTTTCACAGTTATAGACAAATCCACAACCTATAATAAGAATACTAAGAATAAAATATTAATTTATATATTTTTTTTGAAAGGGAGAAGACAAATGAAAATTACTTGCCAAAAAGCTGACCTTGTAAAAGGTGTAAATATTGTTTCAAAAGCAGTTCCTACCAGAACAACAATGGCAATACTTGAATGTATTCTTATTGATGCATCATCTGGTGAAATAAAACTTACTGCTAATGATATGGAAATAGGAATTGAAACTATTGTTAATGGAAATATTGCTGAAAGAGGTATTATTGCACTTGATGCTAAGAAATTTTCTGAGATAGTTAGAAAGCTTCCTGATAATGAAGTTACTATAGAAACAGATTCATCTTTCAAAACATCAATTACATGTGAAAAAGCTAAATTTGATATTATAGGAAAATCTGGAGAAGACTTCTCTTATATTCCAAATATACAAAGAAATCAGCCAATTATCATTTCACAGCTTACACTTAGAGATATTATAAGACAGACAATATTCTCAGTTGCTGATAATGAAAACAATAAAATGATGACAGGTGAGCTTCTTGAAATTAAGGATAACAAACTTAAAGTTGTAGCTCTTGATGGACACAGAGTATCAATCAGAAATGTTGATCTTAAAAATCCAGCTGAGGATGTTAAAGTTGTTGTACCTAAAAAGACACTTAATGAAATTATTAAAATAATTGATGGTGGTATTGAAGACGAAGTAAATATATTTGTTACTGATAACCATATTATTTTTGAATTTGATCAAACTACTGTTGTTTCAAGAATTATTGAGGGCGAATATTTCAAGATTGAACAAATGCTTTCAGCAGATTATGAAACAAAAATAAAAATTAATAAAAGAGAATTTTTTGACTGTATTGATAGAGCAACAATTCTTGTTAATGAAGGCGATAAAAAGCCTATTATTGTTAATGCTGCAGGATCTACAATGTCACTTTCAATTTCATCATTTATTGGTTCAATGAATGAAGATATTGATATTGTTAAAGAGGGTAAGGACATAATGATTGGATTTAATCCAAAGTTTGTTATGGATGCCCTTAAAGTAATAGATGATGAAGAAATAAATCTTTATATGCTTAATGCAAAGAGTCCTTGTTTTATAAAGGATGAAGAGGGTTCATTTATTTATATTGTTCTTCCTGTAAATTTTAATAATCCAGGAGCAAATTAATGGAAAAAATTCAAATCAAAGATGAGTTTATTAAATTAGGTCAGCTTCTTAAGCTTGCTAATCTTGTAGAATCAGGTGCGATGGCTAAAGAAGTTATTGAAGAAGGACTTGTAAAATATAACGGTGAAGTAGAGACTCGCCGTGGAAAAAAGGTTTACCCTGGGGACATTGTTGAATTTAATGGAGAAAGCGTAACAGTTAGCAATGATAATTAAATCCATTGAGTTAGAGAATTTTAGAAATTATGATTCATTAAACATAAATTTTGATGAACATACTACTATTCTCTTTGGAGATAATGCTCAGGGAAAAACTAATATTTTAGAGGCTGCTTATATATCAGGCACTACTAAATCACACAAAGGCAGTCGAGATAAAGAAATTATAAAATTTGATAAAAATGAAAGTCATATAAAAACTGTTGTTTCAAAAAATAGCAGGGATTATCAAATCGATATTCATTTAAAAAAGAATAAATCTAAAGGAATTGCAATTAATAGAGTGCCAATAAAAAAAGCTTCGGATTTATTTGGTCTAATAAATATAATTTTCTTTTCTCCAGAGGATTTAAATATTATAAAAAATGGTCCTGCTGAGAGAAGAAAATTTATGGATGCAGAGCTATGTCAAATAGATAAAATATATCTTTCTGATTTGACAAATTATAATAAGGCTCTTAATCAAAGAAATACCCTTTTAAAAGAAATTATATATAAACCAGAATTAAAAGAAACACTGCCAATTTGGGATGAGCAGTTAATTAATTATGGTAAAAAGATAATAACACGTCGTCGACAATTTATTGATGATATCAACATTATAGTTAAGGATATACACAGTAAAATTACAGGCGGAAAAGAAAATATTAATGTAAGTTACGAACCCAATATAGAAGATATATTTTTTCTTGATGAATTAGTAAATAATAAAGAAAAAGATATGAGATTTTGCCAGACTAGTGTAGGTCCTCACAGAGATGATATTAAAATCACTGTTGATGGAATAGACATTAGAAAGTTTGGTAGTCAGGGACAGCAACGTACATGTGCTCTCTCGCTTAAGCTTTCAGAAATAAAGCTTGTTGAAGACACAATAAATGATAAACCAATATTACTTTTAGATGATGTTTTGTCAGAACTTGATAAAAATCGTCAAAGTGATTTATTAGATAATCTACTTGATACACAAACTATCATTACATGTACTGGTATTGATGAGTTTGTAAAAAATAGATTTATGCTTAATACAGTTTATAAAGTAACAAATGGTTCTATAGATTTAATTATGGAGGAACGCAGGTGAGTAAGGAAGTTAATCAGGAATATGGTGCAGATCAAATACAGATTTTAGAGGGACTTGAAGCAGTTAGAAAACGTCCTGGAATGTACATTGGTTCTACATCAGAGAGAGGTCTTCATCACTTAGTTTATGAGATAGTTGATAACGCTGTAGATGAGGCTCTTGCAGGATTTTGTACTCATATTCAGGTAACAATTAATCCAGATAATTCAATTACAGTAGTTGATGATGGTAGAGGAATTCCTACAGGTATCAACAGTAAAGCTGGAATTCCAGCGGTAGAGGTTGTATTTACAGTGCTTCATGCTGGAGGAAAGTTCGGCGGTGGCGGATATAAGGTATCTGGTGGTCTTCATGGCGTAGGTGCTTCCGTTGTTAATGCCCTTTCTAACTGGGTTGAAGTTGAGATAAAAAGAGAAGGAAAAATCTTTAAGCAGAGATATGAACGTGGAAAAACTATGTATCCTCTTAAAGAAATTGGTACATGTCCAGCTGATGAAACTGGAACAAAGGTTACATTCCTTCCAGATAATACAATTTTTGAAACAACAGTTTTTGATTATAAAACATTAAAAGTTCGTCTTCGTGAGACAGCTTTCCTTACAAAGGGACTTAGAATTACTCTTACAGATACAAGAGGTGAGGAACCTAGAGAAGAAAGCTTCCATTACGAAGGTGGAATAAAAGAATTTGTTCAGTACATAAATCGTGGTAATGAAGCGCTTTACGACGAAGTTATTTATTGCGAAGGAACAAGAGATAATATCTATGTTGAAGTTGCAATGCAGCATAACGATGGATATCAAGATCAGGCATATAGTTATGTAAATAACATTGTTACTCCAGAGGGTGGAACACATCTTACTGGTTTTAGAGGTGCTCTTACAAAAGTATTTAATAAATATGCTAGAGATAATAAGATTCTAAAGGATAGTGATCCACAGCTTGATGGTGATGATATCCGTGAAGGTCTTACAGCTATTATTTCAATTAAGATTGAAGAGCCACAGTTCGAAGGTCAGACAAAGCAAAAGCTTGGAAATTCTGAGGCGAGAGGAGCTGTTGATGCTATAGTTTCAGAGCAGCTTACATGGTTCTTAGAGCAAAATCCTACAATTGCTAAAAATATCTGCGAAAAATCGCTGCTTGCGCAGCGAGCAAGAGAAGCAGCTCGAAAAGCACGTGATCTTACTCGTAGAAAAACAGCTCTTGAGGGAATGTCACTTCCTGGAAAGCTCGCTGATTGTTCAGATAAGGATCCAAAGAACTGTGAAATCTTTATCGTAGAGGGAGATTCCGCTGGTGGTTCTGCTAAAAAGGCAAGAAGTCGTGCTACACAGGCTATTCTTCCACTTCGTGGAAAGATTCTTAACGTAGAAAAAGCTCGTGAAGATAGAATCTACGGAAATGCTGAGATTAAGGCTATGATTACAGCATTTGGTACGGGTATTCATGAAGATTTTGATATTTCAAAATTGAGATATCACAAAATTATTATCATGACTGATGCCGACGTTGATGGCGCTCATATCGCCACTCTTATGCTTACATTCCTTTACAGATTCATGCCAGAGCTTATTAAACAGGGATATGTT
>JAFYYE010000268.1 GCA_017557715.1 Pseudobutyrivibrio sp. | reverse complement strand
TAGGAATGATTCTTTCTTCTACCCATAATCTTGCTATTTCTTTAGGTACTGTATAAATCCCATCTCGTACTAGTCCTGAAAATAATAAAGGCGCATTCCATTCATTTAAATCATCTCGTAATTCAGCAACAAACTCTTCATTTCTTTCATAGTAAAATAAATATCCGATACTATTTTCTATATCTACTTCATCATCATGAATTGCAAAGACTCTCATAGTAAGTCCACCTTTCCCAAATCATATTCCAAATCTTATCCATATGTTTTTCAGATATAATTCCATTTAAATCTTCAAATATAAACTCCCTATCACTCTGCTTTAATTTACTTTTAAATATGGACTTCTTATCTTTTATCAATGAAAGGTTATCCTTAGTAGAAGAACTGCCTATATAATTTTGACATTTTTTATCTACAGAAATATCAAAGTCTTCGATTGCTTCTTCACTCGTACAAGAACATAACAGCGACAGACCGTGATCAAATAATGGAGCAATTCTTAGTGTCTTCTTTCTCGCGTTTCTAAGTACTTCAATATTTGCACCATGTCTGTCTCGATTCATAATTAAATAATCAACAGCAAGCATAGTATCGATATATTTCTGCCAACCGTTTTCCTTACAAAAATCATAACGACTTAATGTATGTTCACCTGTGGATTGAAAATAACCATCTAGTGCTGATTTTGTTTCTCCGGGCTTTTTAAAATCCTCACTAGCACAAATCCAAGTTTCAAAATCTTTACCATCTATTTCAATGTCTGCATGTATTAATTGATAGTGTAAATGCTCAACACCTAAAATTGATAATAAACGATCTACGATTATTTCATTTATGCATTCATGACCTACAATTCCTTTTTCACTATCATAATTAGAAAGCTTGTAATATATTTTATGTCCATTGATGATTGAAGCCGATTTTAAAAATGTACCTGTTGTTCCACTAGAACTTCTCACATGAGACCATTTCAAATATTTTAAGTCCTGCTTTTCAAGAATTATCTTTGAATCCATTAATGCATTCCTCCTATCATGGAGTATACATTTTTATTTGACGTGCGTCAAATAAAAATAGCAACATCTATGATGATTTCCAAATCAATTTCTGTAGTTTTTCACAATTTTGACACAAAAATACCAGGTGGGTATTTATACCACACCTGGGTCTGAGACGGAGATTGCTCAAAATACGAATTGGCGATTATAAAATGATAAAGAATGATAAAAGTTGCAAAAAATGATAAAAAATGATAAAACTAATACAGAATGATAAAGAATGATAAAAGGAGGCAAAAAATGGCTCAGAATCCATATTCCCTTGTTTTCGGAAAAGAACCTCAACAAAATATTTCGCGTGCCGCACAGATGTCTGAAATTATTGAATCATTTGACGGTGATAATCCATCTCAACAAATCTATATGATAACTGGTGTTCGAGGCAGTGGTAAAACTGTATTTATGACTGAAATAGCCAAAACTCTTTCAGAAGATGAACAATGGATTATCGTAGAACTAAATTCCTCTCAGGATTTATTAATGGATTTAGCTGCATCACTTGCTAGTGAAAATCATCTGGCGCAGATTTTCCAAAAGGCTAGCATCAATCTGTCATTCTTTGGAATTGGTCTTGAGGTAAAAGGGTCTGTTCCTATTACAAATGTGCAAGTCGCTATCACCAAAATGCTTGAGAGCCTTAAAAAGCACGGTAAAAAAATCCTAATATGTATCGACGAAGTGACAGCTACAGATTCAATGAAAGCTTTTGCAAGTGCTTATCAGATTTTCGTAAGACAAGATTTGCCTGTATATCTAGTAATGACTGGATTATATGAGAATATAAACAATCTCCAGAACGAAAAAAATTTAACCTTTTTATATCGCGCTCCTAAGATAGAACTCAAGCCTTTAAATATCACTACTATTTCAAACAACTATAAGGCCACCTTTTCTTTAGAAGGTCATGAAGCTTTGGACATGGCCAAGCTTACAAAAGGCTACTCTTTCGCTTTTCAGGTTTTAGGTTACTTTACTTGGAAGCACTCTGGAAAATACAAAGAAGCTATTGCCGAATTTCAACAATACCTGGAAGATTATGTATATGAAAAAATATGGTCGGAGCTATCTGCCGGAGATAAAAAACTAGTTTATGGAATTGCGCAATCCGGCTCTGGTAAAGCCAGTGAAATCAAATCAATTTTATCTATCGAAAACAATGAATATACTCCATATCGCGACCGTCTTATCAAAAGAGGCCTTGTTGATGGTAGCGAACACGGTAGATTAAGGCTGATCCTTCCTTTGTTTGAGAACTATGTTTTAAATAATTATTATGAATAGATTAAGCGGCGCACAGGTATGTGCGCCGTTGTTTTATGTAGCAATCATCTTATTACAATTCTGCAAAACACTTAGCCCCAAAATCCTCAAACTTCACCCAGTAATTATCCAGATGATTATTCCCATTATTCTTTCTGATATAAAGATCGAAGTCCATCTTATCCATTCCTAGCGCACGAAGATGCTCGCGATAAAACATGCAGCCCTCACGCATAGTCCTGCGCTGGAAAAACTGAGTGAAGCTGCCATAGGATACACCAAGCTTTGCCAGCTCCCAAGGGTACAGCTTTCCTTGACTGAGATCCTCCGCTTTGATGAGCTCTCGGTTTTTTATTTCAAAATCCATTAGTGGAGTATCTATGTAATACAATATTCCCTTAAGATTATTGATTAATCTAACTTCTGCCATAGCTGCTGCATCCTCCAATTGAACATCAAAACTCCCAGATACTAAGCTTATTCCATTCCAGATGATACAAATACATCATAAATACGATGATATCTATATCCTTTTTTCATTACAGAAGAATCTTTCTGTAGAATTTCAAGATCAACTAATTGGTCAATTATTTTTGAGACCACATTTACTGAAACGCCTGATGCATCTACAATTTCTTTTTTCGTAAAAACAATCTGTTTAAATATCACCGGCATAATCTTATATACTGAATTACCTTTAATATTCTTTATTGTTTCCATGTCTTCTTTGTATATTTGCTTCACACGCTGCAATTTATATATATATGATGAGCATTGGTCTGTAGTACACTGCAAAAAGAATTTCAAATATCCAATTATATTACCCCTACGCATATCCATAAGACTTCGCTGGTAAGAAGGCTTATATAGCTCTATTATTTCTGACATAAACAGCATCGGCCTTGTCTCATCCAAAACAGCCATCTGAACAGGTATTAAAGCACGCCCCAATCTACCATTTCCATCTTTGTATGCATGTATAGTTTCGAATTGAGCATGAGACAATGCAACATTAATAAGAAACGGATCTATAAATAAATTGTTCATGTACTCATATAAATTTTGAAGTAGTCCATATACCTGTTCTGGCACTGGTGGAACAAATGTAGCATTTTCTATTGTACATCCCCTTGGCCCAATCCAGTTTTGAGTATCTCGTATTTTTCCTGGCGTTTTTCCAGAGCCCCTAACACTATCGAGCAATATACGATGCATGGCATTTACAAGCTCATAATTTATTCCATTTTCCATATTTTGCTCAGCATAAGAAATCGCAGCCTTAAGGTTTTGTATTTCTTTGTTATCATCTGTAACTTCTAAATACTTCAAATAGAACATTTCATCTTGCGATATCTGTGTTCCCTCTATCTGTGTCGATTTATAACTTTCTGTAAGAAGAATCGAATCTAAGAAATACGATGCATCAAATTCAAGAGTATCAAGCATTGCTTTATACTCGCCATACTTTGTATTCGCCTCAGATATAAGTCTTAACAACTCTTTATCCATTTCATATTCTAAAGGCATTGTTTTTGCATTATATGGTTGCATTTGGTACTCCTCAATCTACTTTTTCACTGTTTATGTTGTAATTATAGCAGCTATGAAGCAAAAAATCACTGTTTTTCTAAAAAACAGTGATTTTTAACTTCAGCTATATTCGCCATTATTTCAGTCTTCTATCCCTTCATCCCTTTTTTATCAAATACTACAATACATCCGTAATCTTTGTTATTCTGACAAAATAAACAGGATTTCCAATAAACAAAATGCAAATCATATAGTTTCTTCGCTATATTCAAATTCCAAGCACCTTAACCAACCTCTCACAGCTTTTATCATCCCTAAACTTGTGAAGCTGGTCCAATATTCTTTTGCGTTTATCCTTGGAACTGTCTTTTCCTTCAGCAATTTCAACTATGAAATTCCAAAAGTCTTCAAAAGTCATTACTTCGACTCCAGGTAACCAGTCACGAATTGGTTCAAATACAAATCCTCTAGCATTTTCATATTCGCCTATATCTTCTATAGCAAAGGCAATTGGTCTATCAAGCATTAGATAATCTATAGCTACTGAAGAATAGTCGGAAATAAGTGCATCAGCGTAGCCTAGTATTTCATTTATCTGAATATCATTTTTTACTAAAGCATTATTATCTATGAATACAATATTAGTACACTTTCCTATCTTAATAAGTGAGCTGTCTTGGAATGGATGTAGCTTCAAAATAAGGACAATATCCCTTTCCTGCAAATATTTATCTAGCTCTTCCAAGTCTTCTATATTTTTAACTACTGGTAATCCTGTATCACCAGAAAGCTTGTACATATCTATTTCAGACAGATTTGCTACATCAGTTTTACGGAAAGTTGGTAGCCAAAATATATACTTACTGGCTTTTTTAATTCCCAATAGTTCTCGCCAATTATCTAATGGATGATAAATATAATCTTCCTTAGGATATCCTGTAACCAAGACTTGATCTTCTCTTAATCCGTAAATGCGTTGATGAATATCCGCATATTTATCGCTAATTACAGGCATAAACTCATATCTATTTTCACATCTTACAAAATTTACTCTGGTTTTAAACCCGCAACCATGCCACAACTGAATTCTAATTTGGTCTTTTCTAGCATTTCTGCAAAAACCATAAGCATCTGTAAAAAAGATATATTTTGCCAAGCAAAGGGCTTCATAATATTCATTTCTTTTGGCCTTATTCTCCGTTACAGACCAATCAAAAGATAAGAAGCGAACGTTTTCATTTTCATCAGCTACATTTTGATAATCCTCGGGATTTTTAACAAGCCATACTAACTCATATTTCTTATTTAATCCTACAGATAACATGTACTCAAAAACCGCTCTAGCATTATCAGAGAAGTCTGTTCCTTTAACATAGGCTGATGCATGTGGACCGCTGCGGAAGATAATCATATCCTTTAAAGGCTGAT
>JAFYYE010000267.1 GCA_017557715.1 Pseudobutyrivibrio sp. | reverse complement strand
TTTCACTGTAATCGCCTCCTATAGAATATGCCATCTGAAAAATAGCATCTTCTATCCTCTCGTAATAGATATCTTCTTTTCCCTTGACCAATCCCCTCACGATGCTATCACATATCTTTTTTTCATCTTCATTTGGATTATAAATTTTTTCATTCCTCCTATGGTGATAATACAGTTATTGTATCTATATTCACAATACAATGCGTAACTACTTGAGATGCACCACCGTCTCCAAATTGTGGGAAGTCTGTTGTAATTGGTTCTAAATAAGGAGCCGTACCCCATTTTCCATATGGAATTGTTATATCATCAATTATTTGTAATGTATCAAATTCCGCTCTAATAGAAGCATCATGTGGAACCTGTAATGAACTCAGGGGACGGGAGTAGTGGTCCATTTCTAAAAATCTCTTTTATCGAATAATCTGTAGTTTTTAAGCTCGTCTACTTTTACTTGTATGCGATTACCCAATATATACAATCCAGAAACCCACATGTAATCCTCGTCATTATCAGCTTTAATTAGTGTCGCATCTATGGCATTTACCAGAATGTTTCTAGGGTATGAACTTATGAGCATTTCCACCAATTCTCCAAAAAATGGCCAATTAGCATCCTGCAATTCCTCAAAGAGAGCATCTAACATCTCATAATTTGCAGGATATCCCATACGCTTAGAAATTCTTATAGCATTTACCATTGCAAACTTAGTTCGAAATAATTCAAATTTCAAATAATCCTTTGCATCACCTGAATCTATAAAGAGTGCCGAATAATATTCAATTTCTTTCTCAGTTAATATACGATTGTATAGATTATCCTTTTCAATCACTACCTCCACCTTTTGAAAAATTAGATTCCTTCACTATGACTATAAAAATGTGTGTCCATTTACCGGACCATGCTGCTTCATGCATTATTCATATTTTATTCCATCAAAGCTATCGCAATATCTCTGCGAATAAAACCAACTTCTATATCTATTAGATGTAGCATACACATATATTTTATTAGTATTCTGCTTATCTAATACCACATATAAAAAATGAGAATCTGAAAACTTATCATCCTCGTCCCAAATATTATAATACGCATCCAATAAGCCATGACCGCCACAAACTAATATTGATTGATTTCCAAAATCAAACCCATCGGGCAACTGAATATCTATATCATTATTGATTTCATATTCATGTAATTCATCCTCTGTATACAAAAAACCGTAATATCCCTTCTCGATAACCGCATTACACTCAGCTATCTTAGAAGGCTTAACATGATGATTAGATGTTAAATAAACTATGCCACAAATAAAGAGTACTAATAATAGAAATAGAATAAAAATAAGTTTCATCTTTTTCATAATCCGTCCTTTCAAAATCAATTTCCACAGTAATCAGCTTCACCATATAAATATATTTCATCTGGATTATTTACATAATAATAGTAAACGTTTCCATCCTTAACGTAATAACACACCTGCCCTAGCTCAGTATCATTTTCAATTCCTTGGTGGTGTGATATTCTAGGTGTAGCATGTAGAACAAATTCATATGTGGTATAGAACCCCAAATCTATTTCTACCATTTGCAATCCCCAATCAAACGCTACACTTCCATTCCACGAATATACCTTGTCGACATTTTGGGTTTGCGCAACAATTGATGCAATATTAATATCTGTTGTAACAAGCCCACTGTTGCAAGTTATAAAACTTATAGTATCCACATTCTTTTCATCTAAATCTGCATACTTTCCTATTTCTGTGCCAATTGATGATACTCCACTTACATTTATTCCATATTTATCATTTGGCATGATTAATGTCGTAGGATTGCTATGCATATATATATCTATTTCTTCTATCTGAGAATCTGGTAAATTATTCCATGCATTAATAAAATCTTCATGCGTATCACCTTTATCAAATCCTACCATTACAATATCATCAGAATCTACTCCTTCTCCAATCAATTCGTAATATCGTGATGTTGCCTGCCACGAAAACTGTGTTTCTGAATAAAAAATATAATAACTTTCTTTTCCATTCAGATCTATTCTACAGGAAGGCATATTCAGACAATACAAATAGTGATTAATAGATTCTGGATGATTTATAAATCCCCTTACTTGATCTTCACCCACAAAGCGACCATTTTTATCATCATAGAATCTAGCCTGGGCAAACTTAAGGCCTGAGAATTCATCCTCCTGGTATCCTGTGAAAGCAAATGGCTGGATGATGTTGCCATCTTTTGTGTAGCCATGCTTTTGCTTGCCTGTTCTTGGGTCTATGTTTCTTCCAAAGTCATCAAAG
>JAFYYE010000266.1 GCA_017557715.1 Pseudobutyrivibrio sp. | reverse complement strand
CTTCTCTGTTAGTAGCGCGTGATTTTTATTTGAAGCTGATTCGAATAGGTAAGATGGTGAATATCAGTGATGACTTACACTCGCAGATATTGTACTCATCAACTATGACCAAGGATGATTTGGCGGTGGTCATTAGCTATTCGGGTTTGACAGAAGAAATGATTACCTGTGCACAAAATGCCAAAGAAAAAGGTGCGAAGGTGATAGCAATAACCAGATCCTCAGGATCTAAATTAGGGAGATATGCAGATGTTATTCTTGAAGTGGCAGCCACAGAACTTATCGTAAGAAGTGGTGCCATGTCTTCTCGTATTTCCCAGTTAAACATGATTGATATTTTATATGTATCGTATGTAAATCGTCATTACGACGAGTTATATAGTAGTTTCGCGAAAACACAAATAAAAAAGGAAGACAAATGAATACTCGAGTATGATTCATGAAGAGAAAGGAGGTTATTAAATGATAGATCTCGCTAAGCTTACAACAGAGCAGCGAAATCCAAACAGCATGAATCTTGATCAAATGACACCTCTGGAAATAGCAGAGACTATGAATAGTGAAGATATGAAAGTAATCGAAGCTATTAAGGAAGTGTTACCTCAGATTTCAAAAGCAATAGAGCTGGCAACAAATAGTCTGAAAAACGGAGGACGAATAATATATCTTGGTGCTGGAACAAGTGGAAGATTAGGCGTACTCGATGCAGCTGAATGTCCACCTACTTTTGGGGTTTCACCTGATTTGGTAGTGGGACTTATAGCTGGTGGAGAGGGAGCTTTTATTAAAGCTGTTGAAGGAGCAGAAGATAGCACCACACTTTGTGCCGAGGAATTAAAAGGTATCAATCTGGATAAGAAGGATATTGTAATTGGCTTGGCAGCAAGTGGTCGAACTCCTTATGTCGTACATGGACTAAAATATGCTAATTCTATTGGCTGTGAAACGGTAGCAATTGCCTGTACAAGAAATTCTGAGATTGGAAAGGAGGCGAAACTTCAAATAGAGCCAGTCACAGGGCCGGAGGTCCTAACCGGTTCTACAAGGCTAAAAGCTGGAACTGCTCAAAAGCTTATCTTGAACATGATATCTACCGGCAGCATGGTGGGTATTGGAAAGGTTTATCAGAATCTTATGGTTGACGTTCAGCAGACAAATGAAAAGCTGAAGGTCAGAGCTCAAAACATCACCATGGCATCCACAGGCTGTTCAAGAGAAGAAGCAGAAAAAAAATTGGCTGAAGCCAAAGGGGAAGTAAAAACTGCAATAATAATGATTCTATTAAATCTTGATTATCAGGCTGCTAAGGAAAGACTTCAAGAATCAGAAGGAAAGATTAGAACTGCAATTGAAAAATAATAAGAGGAGAAAATATTATGGATGTAAACGTGGTAAGCAGTGAATTGCTACAGGCCCTCGGGGGAAAAGAAAACATCACTAGTAATGAAGCATGTATGACCAGACTTCGTGTAGGAGTCAAGGATATGTCGAAGGTTGATGTTGATGCAGTAAAAAAGATTGATGGGGTTATGGGAGTTGTTGAATCAGATACTTTACAAATTGTATTTGGTCCAGGAACTGTCAACAAAGTTTTAGATGCATTTTCTGGATTAACAGGTATTGCAAAGGGGACGGTCGCTGAGGATGTTAATGATGTTGCTCGTGAAAATAAAGCGGCTCAAAAGGCAAAATATGATAAGCCTGTTCAGAATTTCTTAAAGAGAATTGCAAATATTTTTGTTCCATTATTACCTGGTATCATTGCAGCAGGTTTGATTAATGGTTTAACAAATGTAATAAATGTTTCAACTGGTGGAGCACTCAGTGGAATATGGTGGTATGAGACAATCCATTCAATGGGCTGGGCGCTCTTTGCATATCTTGCAATATTTGTAGGATACAATGCTGCAAGAGAATTTGGTGGTTCACCTATCCTTGGTGGTATTGCAGGTGCAATTTGTATTGCAAATGCATCAATGCCTCTTCTTGCTACCTATGGAGAAAGCCAGATCACACTTCCAATGACTGGTGCAGCTTATAATCCTGGCAACGGTGGTCTTATTGCCGCTCTTATTGCAGGTGTATTCTTTGCATGGCTTGAGAAGAAGATTAGAAAGGTAATGCCAAGCATTATTGATACATTCGTAAGTCCATTATTAGTTTTGATAATTGGTAGTTTGGCAGTAGTAATCATTATCCAGCCAGTAGGTTCTATTTTAACAAAAGCAATCTATGCAATTATGGAATTTGTATATGGCAGCATGGGATTTGTTGGTGGCTACATCCTTTCAGCAGGCTTCCTTCCACTTGTAGCTGTTGGATTACATCAGGCACTTACACCTATTCATGCAATGCTTAATGATCCATCAGGCCCTACAAACGGAATCAACTATTTGTTACCAATCCTTATGATGGCAGGTGGCGGACAGGTTGGAGCAGGCCTTGCACTTTACATCAAGACAAAGAATCAGAAGTTGAAGAGATTCATTCGCGATTCTATCCCAGTTGGTATTCTTGGTATCGGCGAGCCTTTGATGTACGCAGTTACACTTCCACTTGGCAAGGCATTTATCACAGCTTGCCTTGGAGCAGGTTTTGGTGGAATCGTTGCATCATTGCTTCATATTGGAACAGTTTCACAGGGTGTTTCAGGATTGTTCGGTTTATTAATCGTTGAGCCTGGACATCAGCTTCAGTATGTAATTGCTATGCTTTGTGCATACGCAGGCGGATTTATTGTTACATGGTTATTTGGTGTTGATGAAGACAGAATCAACGAAATTTATGGTGAATAATAAATGATGATAAAGAGGTAGAGTGTTGAAAACAGGATTTTCAATCTATCTTTCATCAGGAATAGAAAAGAATGAGGAGGTAATCCGTAAGGCGAAAAATGCAGGTGCATCTTATGGATTTACCTCCCTTCACATTCCTGAGGAAGATTATGAGGATTACAAAAAAAGAGTGGTTCAGCTTTTAGATTTAACTAATAAAGCTGGCATAGAATTAATGATAGATGTAGACGGAGATACTCCGAATAGGCTTGGTCTTAAGCACATGGGGGATTTGTTGGATTATGGCGTTACATCTATTAGGCTGGATTACGGATTTTCGGATAAAGATGTGGTGGCATTATCCAAGCATTTTGATATTGTATGGAATGCGTCCACTACATCTCCTTCAGATATAAAAAAATGGGAAGCCCTCGGGGCTGATATAAGCAGATTTACAGCCTGCCATAACTATTACCCTAAGCCTTATACTGGACTTGATGTAGACAGAGTGAAAGATATAAATACGAATTTACGAATTGCAGGTTATAGAGTTTCGGCCTTTATTCCTGGAGATAAGGACTTCAGAGGTCCTTTATATCAGGGACTTCCGACTATTGAAGAGCATCGAAGTAGCTGTAAAAAGGTAGCTCTTAATATGTTGGAGCTTTATAGGGCTAACACAGATATTGTGATGGTTGGTGATGTAGATCTTTCGGATGAAGGATGGCAGCAATTTAAATGGTTGTCTGATGGAATAATCCCATTAAGAGTCACGTTGGATAATGATTATACCGAGCTGTATGGAAAAATCGGGCATGAAAGACCAGATTCAAGCTCCTATATTATTAGGGTAGAGGAATCTAGAGGATGGTTTGCAGGAAAAAGTATTGTGCCTAAGAATACAGTTGATTGCAAAGTTGGTTCGATATCTATAGGTAATGATTCATATCTTAGATATAAAGGGGAACTTGAGATTTGTAGAATGCCTCGTATTGCGGATGAAAAAGTTAATGTGATAGGACAAGTTTGGGAGGAAGATTTAGAATATATCCCATTTATAGAATCCGGTATGGGAGTCGTGTTGCAAAAGAAATAAAATTTAAGTTATGAGAATATTCTAATAATAAAACAAGAATGCTATAATTGTTTATATTGATTGAAGAAGGACAATCAAAAATCTACAAAATTTCAACTTTATAAAAGGGGGAAAAAGATTATGATGAAGTATTTACAGAAAATCGGTAAATCCTTAATGCTACCTGTTGCAGTGCTCCCTGCCGCAGGTATTCTTTATGGAATCGGCTACTGGATTGATCCAACAGGTTGGGGAGCAAATAGCATTATCGCAGCATTTTTGATTAAGGCTGCATCAGCTATTATCGATCAGATTCCAATTCTTTTTGCTGTGGGCGTTTCAATTGGTATGGCAAAGGACCATGATGGAACAAGTGCATTGTCAGGTTTGGTTTCATTCCTGATGATTACAACACTCCTTGGTACAAGCGCAGTTGCTATGTACACAAAGGTTGACCCATCTGAGGTGCCAGCAGCCTTCGGAAAAATCAGCAATGCCTTCATAGGTATCCTTGCTGGTATCATTGGTTCAAGCTGCTACAATCGTTTCAGAAGTACCCAGTTGCCAGACTGGCTGGCATTCTTCAGTGGCAAGAGATGTGTTGCTATCATAACTGCTATCGCATCAATACTTGCATCTGTAGTACTTTACTTTATATGGCCAGTTATCTACGGTGCACTCGTAGCATTTGGTACAGCAATCCTAGGCCTTGGACCTGTAGGTGCTGGTATCTATGTAATGCTCAACAGAGCACTTATTCCACTTGGATTACATCACGCATTAAACGCTGTATTCTGGTTTGATACAGCAGGAATAAATGACCTTGGATTATTCTGGTCAGGCGCTGATGGTGCAGTTAAGGGAGTGACAGGTCAGTACATGACAGGTTTCTTCCCAGTAATGATGTTTGGTCTTCCAGCTGGTGCACTTGCAATCTATCACACAGCTAAGGATTCAAAGAAGAAGGTTGTTTACTCACTTATGTTGGCTGGAGCAATAGCTTCATTCTTCACAGGAATCACTGAGCCACTTGAGTTCTCATTCATGTTCATGGCTCCAGGTCTTTACCTTGTACATGCTGTTCTTGCAGGTATTTCTGCAGCAGTTTGCACGATGCTTCCATTTAGAGTTGGATTTAATTTCTCAGCAGGTTTGGTAGACTGGATTTTGAGTTTCAAGGCTCCTATGGCGGTTAATCCTTGGATTCTTATCCCAGTAGGTCTTGCATTTGCTGTTATTTACTATGTAGTATTTAGATTCGTAATTACGAAGTTTGATTTAAAGACACCTGGTCGTGAAGATGATGATGCTGAGGCAGAAGAAGAAAATATCGAAATTGGAAATTCTGATTTCGCGTCTATGGCAAAGGTTATTCTTGAAGGCTTAGGCGGCAAGGGTAACATCACAGAGCTTGATTACTGTGCAACTCGTGTCCGCGTAGAAATCGCTGATTATACATTGGTTGATGAGAAGAAGATTAAGAGCGCAGGCGTGCCTGGAATCGTTCGTCCATCAAGAAATACTGTTCAGGTTGTTGTAGGACCTAAGGTTCAGTTTGTATTTGATGAGATTAAGAAATTAATGTAATGGGGTAAAAAATAAGAGGCTTCCCAGAGATTGGGAAGCCTCATTTTTTGTGATTATTTTACGTAGTTAACAATAAGCTTGAATGTGTTTTCAACACCCTTTTTATGAGAGCGCTCATAGCCGTGGCTTGCATAAACACCAGCACCGATAAGACCATGCTTTACATCATAGCCAGCCTTGAGAGCTGCGTCAGCGTCAGAACCATAGTGTGGATAAACATCAATTGCAAAATCAATATTGTTATCTTTTGCAACCTTTACGAGATTTGAAACAACGTCGTAGTTGTAAGGGCCAGCTGAATCCTTAGCACATATGCTAACCTGTGTCTCCTTGCAATCAAGTCCTTCGCCGATACATCCCATATCAACTGAAAGAATTTCTGTAACGCCCTCTGGAACTGTACCGCAGGCACCATGTCCAACCTCCTCGTAAACAGTGATGTGATGGTAAACCTTACGCTCAGGAGTAATCTTATTATCTGCAAGATATTTTGCCTGACCAAGAAGAATACCAACAGAAAGCTTATCATCAAGGAAACGGCTCTTGATGTAGCCAGACTCTGTAACTCTTGTGCGTGGCTCGAATGCAACGATATCACCAATCATAATGCCGAGCTTCTTTGTATCATCTGCACTTGAAACTTCCTCGTCGATAACCACTTCCATGCCCTTGAATTCACGAGTCTTTGTGGAGTAATCATCATTTACGTGAACAGATGCATCATTAAGCTGGAATGTTCCTTCATAGACCTTGCCTTCACGTGTGTAAATGCGGCAGTTTTCAGCTTCGCCGTTGTTAGGTGAGAAGCCACCAAGTGGTGTGAGAGCAAGATTTCCGTTGCTCTTAATCTGGCAAACCATGCCGCCGAGAGTATCCATATGAGCCTCGATAAGAATGGCATCATCAGCGTTCTTGCCGCCAAGGTCTACAAGAATGCCACCCTTTGTAGTCATAACTGGCTTGTAGCCAAGCTTTTCGTATTCCTTCATAAGGTGCTTAGCAGCGTTATTAGTAAAGCCTGTTGGGCTGTCGATACCTAAAATATCTACTGTCTGCTGTACCATGTAATCAACATATTTTTCTGTCTGCATTTATGTATGTCCTCCAAAAATTATTTACTATTCGATGCCCACTTCTTCCTTAGCCATGCGGTCTGCGGCCTCATTTCCAGGAATGCCTGTGTGAGCTTTTACATGAACGAAGTTCACCTTCAATTTGTCTTTTACTTTATCATATTCTTCCACGTAAAACATAGAAATCTTTTTATTGGTTTTCCAATATCTGAGAGGCCATTTTTCAATGCCTTCATAATCGTAGAAGAGGGTCATTTCTGAAAGACCAAGCTCCACTGCTTTTTGCATAGCAGCGACAGCTCCGTGTACCTCGCCAGCAACATTTCTAGAAACTGCTTCATCAGGATCGTTGCCATTACCTCTGATTTCGATATCATCAGCCGACTCGCTATAGTGCAGGAAACCACCGAAACCATATACACCAGTGGCTACGTTAAATGAGCCATCCGTAAATGCGTATATAGTTGGAAGATTTGTAACACCATCCTCAGACTTAGTAGCTGTGTTATTGCTTGAAACTGAAGCAGTGCCTGTCATAAAAGCGTCGGCCTCTGCCAAAGTCTCGAAGCCCTTGAAAACAGCGCCCGAGAAGCCTGTAGTATTGGCCTGACATTCAGCCCAAGTCTTGTAAATGCCTGGAGTTTTTCCAACTTTTACGGCATAAAAATTTTTTTTCGCCATATTATTCTCCTGTAGATGTGAATTAGTAGAATATACTTAGAACATTTTAACACATCAGGCCGCAAGTAAAAAAGGTCAACTCCCTAATAGAAGTTGACCAATGGCATTAATTAAGATTTTTTATTTTAAATCCCCAGCGATATCAATATTTTCGCCAGTGATTCCAACCCAAGCGCCGTCCTTTGCTTCATTTGCATCAGCGTGAGCAAGGAGCCACTTGTTTGTAGCTCTAAGAAGCTTGTCCTCTGTGTTAACACGTGGGAAGTCAGGACATCCTACGTTTGTACCCTTTGGAAGACCTACAAGTACCTGGAATCCAGAATCCTTGTGAGCCTGGCATGGAGCATAGTGAAGAGCTGTAGCATACACTTCAATCATTGTGCCAGCAGGGCAAAGGAATGCTTTTACTTTGCTTGAATCAAGCTTGAAATCAACGATTTCTTCTCTTTTTGCAAGAAGAAGGATGAAGTCTGTTGTACCCATGTTGATTTCGCTAGAACGGTGATACTCAAGGCAGTTGAGCTTTGTGTTGTGACCGTTGCACCAACCAAACTGCATTGGTGAGCCGCCGAAAAGTGAATTTGTAATCTTGTCAGCTGCAGCTAAGCTCTGAAGTGCTTTTTCTTCAGCAACGTACTCTGTACCTTCTGGAACAGGAGTGTTGTTCTTTAATGCATCTAAGATTTCCTTTTTCTCTGCTTCGTACCCCTCAATTATTCTTCCGTAATTTGTAAATTCAGGATCTGTTACATTATAAATTTTCATTATTATCCTCCTCTTATAGCGATAAAACTATTCTAATGATTATTATACAGGCGGATGTAGAATATTTTGTATCAATAATTAACTAAATCAAGTTAAAAAATTGGTTACTTCCACATCTAAACTTTGAAATATGCTAAAATTTCATAAGATAAATATTGGGGTTAGGTATATTGGGATGACTAGGAAATACATAATCAAAGGGCTGGTGCAGGGAATTGGCTACCGCCCTTTTGTTGCGAAAATAGCAGATGAACTGCATATAGATGGTTGGGTTAGAAACACCGGGGGAATAGTGACTGTGCTGGCATCAGGTAACGATGAACAGCTGGATGGATTTTTTAAGAAGATATCCACAGAGGTTCCAACAGGAGGTTTTGTGACATCTATTGATGTTGTTGATGTGGATGAAAGTGATTTAGAAAAAGGATTTAAGATTATAGAATCTGATAATGATGTTGCTGATAATCTGCCGTTGATTCCTGCGGACATTGCCACCTGCGATGAGTGTAAGCGTGAGCTTTTTGATAAGTCTAATCGCAGATATGGGCACCCATTTATCAGCTGCACAATCTGCGGTCCAAGGTATTCTATAATAGAAAAGCTACCTTACGACAGGGACACAATTACAATGGCTGATTTTGATATGTGCCCTGATTGTGAGAGTGAATATACAGGGAAAACTGACAGGCGAAGACATGCACAAACCATAGCCTGTAAGTCCTGTGGACCAAAGCTGAAATTTATCAGATTAAAGTGTAAAAATACAGATAATATTATCAATTCTGAATATGTTGATAACTACGTGGAAAACTATAACGAAAACGATTTAGATGGCGAAATATCCGCATCTGTGACGTTGATACCTAGTGGTGGAATTCTGGCAATAAAGGATATTGGTGGATATCATTTGGCATGTAATCCTTTTGATGAAAATGCTGTGGCGGCACTTCGAGTTATGAAGCATCGTGAGGCCAAAGCTTTTGCGGTGATGTTTGAAGATGTTGCGCAGGTGCGTAAGTATTGTTATGTAAATGATAAAGAAAACAAGCTTCTAGAATCTTCTGCAAGACCGATTGTATTGCTTGAAAGAAAAGAGGGTGCGAGCCTGGCAGCAAATGTATGTCTTACCAGCCCAGATATTGGAGCGATGCTTCCTTGCAATCCGGTGCAGATGATGCTTGTCAGGGAATGTGGGCCGCTAATTATGACCAGTGGAAATGCCAGCGGTGATGTGCTTGAGATAGATAATGATAGAATGAGAGATTGGCTTCAGGAACGTGTGGATTCCGGAGAGTTAGGTGATACACCAGTTGCAATTCTTAACCATAATCGAAGAATACTTCGCCCTATGGATGATTCAGTAATGAAGGTGATAGCAGGGCGTCAGCAGTTTATTCGCCGTGGACGAGGTCATGTGCCAAATCCGATTTCTGTGGATATCTCAGGAGAGATTTTTGCAGCAGGTGGCGATTTAAAATCCAGCTTTTGCTATGTGAAAAACGGGTTGGCTTATGTGAGCCAGTACTTGGGAGATTTGGAATCAGTCAGCTGTCAGAAGTTTTATAAAAATGAGATGGCTGCCATGGAGAGGATTTTTGGATTTAAACCAGAGTGGGTGGTTACTGATTTACATCCAGGTTATTTCAGTAGGAAAATGGGTGAGGCTTTAGCTGATGAAAGGGGCCTGAAATTTAAACAGGTTCAGCATCATAAGGCTCATGTGCTATCAGTTATTGCGGAGCATAATTTGCAAGGGCCAGTGCTGGGATTTGCCTTTGACGGTACAGGCTTCGGTGAAGATGGCACTATCTGGGGAAGCGAAGTCTTTGTCTGGAATGGTAGTGGAAAGCTAGAACAACTAGCGCATTTAAAGCCTATGAAGCTTATAGGTGGAGATGAAGGAGCGAAAAACTGCGACACCATTCTTGCGGGAATGCTTCATGGAAATCGTTTGGAGAATCTGATAGATAATGATAATAAGGGATTGATTATTGCTGCCATAGATAAGAATATCAATTCAGTCACTTCTACATCTATGGGACGATTGTTTGATGCTGTGGCTGCCATGCTTGATATATGTCACTATAATTCCTACGCGGGGCAGGCACCTATTGAGCTTGAAAATGTAGCGGCAGT
>JAFYYE010000265.1 GCA_017557715.1 Pseudobutyrivibrio sp. | reverse complement strand
TTCTATCTACGCTCAGATTGTGGCTGTTGCTGATGTTGTTGATGCCCTCACAACCAAGCGCGCCTATAAGGAGGCTTGGTCTACTGAGGATGCAAAGAATGAAATAATAAAACAGCGAGGAGAACAATTCTCTCCTCGCGTTGTTGATGCCTTTATAGATTCTTTCAATGCTATATGTTTAATCCGGGCTAATTATGCTGACTAAAGCTTTCCGCCTGATGTGGCTATACCTTCAATAAAATACATTCATGCGCTAACTGTTGATATGGTGTAATATGCTCTAAATATGTCATTGTGTGACATATTGTTTATGCTTTCAAAATAAACATTCTCGACTGAAAATCTCCAGCTGATTTATACCAAGGCTCGTCGGCATCTATGAAGCCAATACCGCGCTCCATCAGATAATCGCCGTAGAGCTTTTCTTTTCCGTCTACGCTATATACAAGCGTTTCATCCAAGCCCTGAAGCTTAATATTTTCTCTACCAATATTTGGTGTACGAAGAGTATTGTAAATCACGGCTATAGCCTGCTTCTTGTCCTCTGAAACCACCATTATTCCCGAAATATTATTTTCAAATGGCGACTGAAGTCTATAGAATGTACCATACTGGAATAGACTTCTGTATTCCTTCATAAACTTCACTTGCTCTTTTACTCTTTCAAATTCTTCATCTGATACCTTATTTAAATCCAATTCATAACCAAATGTTCCAAAGTATGCAATATTCGCTCTGTCATCTATAGTCATAGAACGGCCTGTCTGCATATTTGGTGAGGCTGATACATGTGCTCCCACTGACGAAATTGGATAACCATAGCTTGTGCCATACTGAATCTTCACGCGCTCATGTCCATCTGTATCATCTGAACACCATGCCTGTGGGGCATAATATAACATGCCCGCATCAAAACGAGCACCACCACTGGCACATGACTCAAATAAGATATGTGGAAACTTCTCTATCAATCTCTCATAAAGAGAATACATTCCAAGAATATATTTGTGATATATCATTCCCTGTTGTTCTGCTGGAAGTCCCTGGCTAAAACACTCTGTAATGGAACGATTCATGTCCCACTTTATATAACTGATATTTGCCTTTGAAATCACCTCGTACAGCTGATTATAAATGTTGTCTACCACTTCTGGTTTTGAGTAATCAAGTACCATCTGATGACGTCCAAGTGTACGTCTTCTATCTGGTGCTGCAAGTACCCAATCTGGATGTGCTCTGTAAAGGTCTGAATCTGGGTTCACCATTTCAGGTTCAATCCAAAGACCAAAATCCAAGCCAAGTTCATTTATCTTTTTAGCCAGCCCAGTAATACCATCCGGCAATTTATTCGTATTTACGAACCAATCACCAAGTCCTGCGAAATCATCATCACGCTTTCCAAACCATCCATCATCTAAAACGAAAAGTTCTACTCCTGCATCCTTACCTTTTTTAGCAATTTTAAGAATGCTTTCTTCATCAAATTTCATCTCGGTAGCTTCCCAGTTATTGAGAAGAATAGGTCTTGGCTTGTTTTTGTAAGGCCCACGGACAAGATTGTTATTCATAAAGCCATGGATATTTTGGCTCAAATCATTTAGACCATTTTTCGTATAGGAAATGATTACCTCTGGGGTCTCAAACACTTCTTCCTTCTTGAGAGGCCATACAAACCATCTGGGATTAATTCCCATTGTAAAACGTAGCTTATCAAATGTATCGACCTCTGCCTGTGCAAGGAAGTTTCCGCTATACACAAGATTAACTCCAATAGCTTCACCCTGGAATTCATTTGTATCTTTACGCTTTAAAATCACAAATGGATTAAAATTTGAGCTTGAATGACCACGCATACTTTCTACTGCTGTCACTCCCTCATCAAGGGGTCTCACATGTGGATAGCGCTCTCTTGCCCATGCTCCATCAAACTGGATCCAGTCATAATCATGATCTGGTAAATCAATGCAGCAACTGAGTGCCTTTGTGAGTTTAAACTCATCCTCTCCAATATTCTTGAAGCTCACATGTCTTGTAATGATAGAATAGTTTTCCCATATAGTATAGAAAAGTCTTACCTCTAACTTTGCAACATCATCCACACAAATGATTTCAAGAGTTATCGCTTCTGAATTCGTATTTACGTAGCTAGCTGGAAGCCCTGGAATAGGCTTCTTTCCTTCGTATACTTCATAACCCTGATATACAAGATTTGTTACTCTAGAGCCATTTAGCTGTCTTACTTCATAAGCACTATTTCTATAATCCCCATTACCAAAAGCTGGATACTCAAGACATGCCATCTCCTTTGAGTAGTTCTCATCATAAACCTTCACATCACAATCAAGTCTACCCGCCACACCTTGATAACTATATATAATCTGATTTTCATTTATTCTCTTTCCAAAATATAACTGCCCAATTTCACCATCACGACATTCACCGATTACATAACTAATCTTGGAATTATATAAATGAAACTGTTTTTCTTGTTCAAAAATTTTAATAGCCATATGTGCCTCCCATTGAATCTCTATTTTTCTTACGATAAAATGGATTATAGTATTTAGCGGCATTTCAGGGGATGTTTTTGTTTACCTTTTTGATGTCATAATGTGACATTATAGGAGAAAATGTATGGAAATTACCGGAGTTGATAAAGTTAAATTTGTCGACCACACAAAATCAAATGACTTCTATCTTTTTGAGGTTGGGAGATATAAGAGTATTCCTAGCTACAGTTATGGCCCTATAGTAAGGCCTAAGACAATCTTCCACTATGTAGTTTCAGGGCGTGGCTATCTTATTTTGAACGACAAAAGATATGATGTGGAATCAGGCCAAGGTTTTCTTATTCCCGCCAAATGTAAGGCTTACTATGAAGCTGATAAAGATAATCCATGGGAGTATGCCTGGATTCACATAGACGGGCCTCGCACTATGGAATTATTTAGTAGTGCTGGGATATCTGAAGAAAATCCAATATACAATCCGCGAAGCGATTCTGGAGTTATTTTAGACATTCTTGGAGATATTTATGATAACAGCGACAGAGAATGTTATTGTTATGCAAAAGTCTATGAATTTTTTGATACGATTATTTCACTTTCGAAAAATAGAGTATTACACGATGTTGATCCTCGACTTGCTTATGTAAAAAGTGCCATCAATTTCATCAGGCTAAAATATTCTGAGCCTATAACTGTAGCAGAAATAGCTGCTGCTTGCGGTTTAAATCGAAGTTATTTAACACGCCTTTTCAAGCACGCAACAGGCTATACACCTCAGGAATATCTCAGTACTTACAGAATGAAAAAAGCTACTGAA
>JAFYYE010000264.1 GCA_017557715.1 Pseudobutyrivibrio sp. | reverse complement strand
TTAACATATTATTGTTATATGATTACTTTGAAGTGTGTATTCCTGTTTTCTTGCGGGGGTGTGGGTTTGAGTTTTCATTATACTAAACGAAACTATAGTAGATATTATCTGTTAGGTTTTTCTATCTTGGGAATTATATTGAACCTTGGTGTTAGCCAGTTGGCTACAAAGGTTGGTATTCCTATGTATTTTGATACAATAGGAACTATTTTTGTTGCTATTTTAGGTGGCGCATTGCCTGGAATCATAACAGGAATGGTGACTAATATAATTATAAATATTTTTAATCCCGGTTCTATTTATTTTTCTATAATAAACGTTGTTATCGCCATGCTGGCATCCTGGTATTTCCACTACTCTAAATCTACAAAAGTTCTTAGGGTTGTTCTTTTTATTATTGTCGCTGCATTTGCATCTTCTTTTATGGAGACAGGTATTCAAACAGTAGTAGAAGGTTTGCCTGTTAACCTAGGAATTGAAGAATTATCAAAAAGTATATATAGCGGTGGTGGAGCAATATATGAGTTTACTGTTCTTATTGTTTCATTTCTTTTAAATATTATTGATAAAGGGTTATCTCTTTTTGTGGCATTGCTTTTATATAGCTTTATTCCTGAACCTGTTCGAAATAATATTGCAAATTACGGCTGGAGACAAAAACCTTTATCATTAGAGGAAATCAGGGAATCTAAAAGAAGGGCTGGAAATAAAACTCTTCTTAAGAATGTATCTTTCATTCTTTCAACAACAATTATAATTCTTAGTCTTATTTTAGTTTGGATTAGTATTACTTTTTATTATGAGGATTGTAAGGAAGAATATTCAGCTGAGGCATTTGCAGTTGTAGAGTGTGCAGCTTCTATTGTAGATGGTGATGAAATAAATGAATATGTTAAGTGGGGAGAAAGGGCTGACGGTTATAGTGATATCGAGCGCGAGTTAAAACTGCTTCTAAATAATACACAGGGCGTTGTAAAACTTTCTGTTTTTATTGCTGAACAAAATGGTTATTTATATCTTTTCCAGGAGGTGAAACCGGGGGTTCCAGTTTTAGATAATGGTATCGTTTTGCCTTATTTGGAGCAGTATTCTCCATATATTGAATATTTTAAAAATGGGGAGACTGTAGATGAAATAATGTTTAGTAATGATAGATCGACTATGACAGCGTCTTATCCTATAACAAATTCGAATGGTGAAACTGTTTGTTATGTTGCGGCCGATGTATACATGTCGTTTCTTTCGGAATATGCGAGAGAATATTTGTTAAAGACTTTTTTGTGCTTTTCGGGTTTTATAATTTTGATATTGGTATTTGGATTGCAAGAAGCTGGATATAACCTTGTTCTTCCGATTAATAGTATTACTAAAGCGGCAGGTGAGTTTTTAGAGAGTCATGGGGACCAAAAGGCTCTAGATGAGAATGTTCGTAAGACTAGACAAATTTCTATACGCACAGGGGACGAAGTAGAACAATTATATACTGCATTATGCAATATGGAGTCCGAAATGGCAGAATATGTGCGAGATCTGCGGCATTATGCAGAAACAACAAAAAAGACTCAAAATGGATTAATTATTACGTTGGCAGGCATTGTTGAAAGTCGTGATTCTGATTCTAATGTTCACGTTCAAAATACTGCTGCATATGTAGGATTGATTTTACGTAGTCTACAGAAAAAAGGATATTACCCTGAAAAAATATCCAATGAGTTTATTGAGGAGGTTGAAATGTCTGCACCTCTACATGATATAGGAAAAATCCATATTTCAGATGCTATTTTAAATAAGCGCGGGGAACTTACAGAGGAAGAAGAAGAGATATTTAAAGCTCATACTGTTTATGGAAGAAAAATTATGGAAACTGCCATTGGAACAGTTAGAGGTGACTCTTATCTTAAAGAGGCAAGAAATATGGCCGCTTATCACCATGAAAGATGGGATGGAAAAGGATATCCAGATGGACTACATGGGGAGGTTATTCCGCTGTCTGCAAGAGTTATGGCGATTGCGGATGAGCTGGATGATTTGACTTCACCAAGAAGATTTAAGATTAGTTATTCACTTGACGAAGCTATTGAGATTATAAAGTCAGAATCAGGGAAAAAATTTGATCCAAAGTGTGTTGATGCGTTAGTAGCATGCACAAATGAAGTAAGAGCATTGATTAATAATAGCCTAAGAAGATATTAATGGGGGCAAGTTACATTATGAGTTATAGAAAAAGAGCTTTGTCATTATTAATATTAAGCCTAGTTCTTTTGGTTTCCTTCACATGGATACCTGTAGTTTTTGCGGAAGAAAACAATACTATCGAAGAATCAGCAAAAAATGGCGGAGGAGGTTATGCAGCTTCTGGACAACTGGAAGGCTTTGGTTACACTGCTAAGATTTTTGATAATTCAAATGGTTTGCCTACGTCCGATGCTAATTACATATTATGCGCAGACGAAGGATACATATGGCTTGGTGGTTATAGTGGAATATTGTTATATGACGGTTCTGTTTTTGAAAGACTTGATGCCTCTAATGGTCTTACTAGTGGAAGATGTCTTTATCAAGATTCAAAAAGCAGAATATGGGTGGGCACAAATGACAATGGACTTGTCATGTTTGATAAGCAGAGAAATCGCAAACAGTTTACTGATAAAGACGGACTCCCAGCTAGATGTGTTAGATCAATAATCGAAGATAAGAATGGAAATATTATCGTAGGTACTACAGCTGGCGTAGCTTATATTGATAAAAATTTTAATATTAGTCATATAAGTGATCGTAGAATTGATGCTGGAAGAACTATGCGTCTTACTGCTGATAAATCTGGAAAAATATATGGCTATTGCGATAATGGCTATATTTTCACCATGGTAAATAGCAAGTTTATAGATATTTTTAACAGCGCAGATATCGGTGTTGAGCGAATCACATCACTCCTAGCTGATCCGAATGAAAACGGAAAGGTTTATATAGGAACGAATTCGGGAAATATATATTATGGAACCTTTGGCGATTTAGGATCGAAACTTTTTATGATCAAAGCATCTCCATTACAGGGAGTATATTGGCTTAGCTATGAATGTGACCGTGTATGGGCTCTTTCACACGATGCTGTAGGATATATTGATTTAAGCAATAACTTTAATGTTGTTAAAGATCTTCCAATGGATTCTGATATTGAAATGCTTACATCAGATTATCAGGGTAACATTTGGGTATCTTCAACTTCACAAGGTGTAATGAAAATAGTTTCTTGTAATTTCTATAACATAACCAGAGAAACAGAAGTAAATGATTTGATGGTATATGCAAATTACATATATGATAATCATTTATACATTGGAACTGAAGAAGGACTTTATATTATTGATAGAGATGGTAATCCTACTACAAATGAACTAACCGATTTTATTGGTAAATCAAAAATTCGTCATATTACATCTGATTATAATGGAAATCTTTGGATATGCGTATATAGCAATGGTATAGGATTGGTTTGTTTGAATAATAATGGCGAGATTATCAATTTTACTAAAGATGATGGATTGCCTACAAATCAGGTTCGTTGTGCTCTTGGATTGGCCGATGGTTCAATTGTTGTGGGCACTAATAAAGGAATTAGCTTTATTAACAATAATTTCAAAGTAGTAAAAAGATATGGAAATCAAGGTAGTACCATAGATTCATCCATTCTTTCGTTGTGTGAAAAAGACGGAGATATTTATATAGGAACAGATGGTGATGGAATATATATTTTGACTGGTAAAGGCTTGAGGCATTTAAATTTAGATTATGGCTTAACTTCTGACATAGTTATGCGTATCAAGTGGGATGAAAGAAGAGGTGTATTTTGGCTAATAACTTCTAATTCTATCCAATATATTAAGAACGACATAATAGTAAATGTTACAACTTTTCCTTACAACAATTGTTACGATGTTTATTTTGAAAAGGATAACAATAATTTATGGATTTTAGCATCTAATGGCATTTATTGCGTGGATGCTGAGACTTTGGTTAATGATAATGTTGTAAATTATAAGCACTATACAAATTTAAATGGTCTTCCAAGTATCCCTACAGCAAATAGTTATAGCACTGTGGATGATAATGGAGATATGTTCGTTGCTTGCCGAAGAGGCGTTTGTAAATTTAATATCGACAAGTTCGTTGAAGAATATGTAGATATAAAATTTGATATTAAGAGCATTATTTGTGATGGTACTGTAATTGTACCTGATGTAGACGGAGTCTACACTATTCCAGAGGGAGCAAAAAGAGTTGCAATAACGCCTGCAATTCTTGATTATTCGGAAATAAATCCAAAGATTCATATGGGAATTAATGGAATAGATGATGAGGGTATAACCGCTGAGCGGAGTGATATTAGACCGCTTGAATATACTGGTCTCAAGTATGGTACATACTATCTGCATATTCAGATTCTTGATGAAAATAGAGATGCTGTTCTTCAGGAAAAAAATTTTGTAATTAAGAAAAACCCTCGATTCTTTGAAATGACTCTTGTTCAGGTGTTTATAGTTTTCATATTTATTTGTGTTGGCGGAATTTTGGTATGGCGAATTTTATTAAAAACCACCATTAGCAAACAATATATGAAGCTTCAGGAAGCAAATGATGAGCTTGAAAGGGCTAATGGAATAAAGACGCGTTTTCTTGCTAATATTTCTGATTTTTTGCGTACACCATTAATTACCATTATGGGTGCTGATGAAATGATTCTTAGGAGAGATCCATCAATATCTTCTAATGAATACTTTTTCTCTGTAGTAAATGACGCTCTTGATATTAAGAAGGCATCTGAAACATTGCTTGAACTTATTGATTCCTTAATTAATATATCTAAGATTGAGACAGGAAAAATGATTCTTGAGGAAAAAGAATATAATTCTGTCGATGCCATGAGAAGTGCTGTTTCTGTAACAAGACATTTATGTGATGACAAAGGGCTTTCATTTGAGGTCGAAGTAGATGAAAGGATGCCACTACGTCTTTACGGAGATATTGATAAGATTAGCCATATTATTTGGACATTACTTAATAACGCAGTCAAATACACTACTATTGGTGGAATTACTGTCAGAGCAACAGTTGACTCTATAGAAGGTGATTTCTGCTACATTAGTATTTCTGTAATGGATACTGGAATCGGTGTAAGTGAAGAATATAAGGATTTAGTATTTGATTCATTCGATTCACTTGGAACTATGTCTGATGGTGTGCCTTATGAATTTGGCTTGGGACTATGTTTATCTAATAAGTATGCAAAGCTGATGAATGGCTCAATTGATTGTACCGGTGAATATGGCAAAGGTGCAGAATTTACATTTAGATTTAGACAGCATATTGTTGATGCAACAGCTGTAGGTACTATTAAAGAGCACTCCTCAAGAATGTTGCACGGACTTTATATTCCTAGTTTCATAGCGCCAGAGGCCGAAGTGCTGATAGTCGATAATAATTCTACAAGTTTAAATATAATTAAGAGTTTTCTAAAGGATACTAAGATGTTTGTTGGCGAAGCATCAACAGGTGAAGAGTGTATTGAGAAAATTAAATTTGGAAATTATAACATTGTCTTAATGGATTATCACTTGCCGGATATATCCGTAGAGGATCTTATATTACGTATCCACGAGGTTGATCCAAATCTTGCTATTTACGCTTTGACATCCCTTTCAACAGAGGGGGAAGAGTTTTATCTTGAAAAGGGATTTAATGGCGTTTTATTAAAACCTGTAGATAGTGATGTTTTGGAAAAGACTATTTTGAAGCATATTCCAAGTAATATATTTATGAAACTTTCAGATACAGAAGGTGATTCAGAAGATATTGAGTTGCCGGCTGATAAGGAATGGTTATTTGATGTAAAGGAATTAAATGTAGCTGATGGTATATTAAAATCTGGTGGAGCAGGAAAATATCTTCAATCACTACATGTATTCATGGGCGCCTTGGATTCATATGTAAATGGTATTGAGGATGCATACAAAAATCTTGATATTAAACTTTATACAATAAAAATGCACAGTCTAAAAACTTCATTTGTGATTGTGGGTGCTAATGAGCTGGTGGGTTTGGCTGAAGCTTTGGAAGCTGCAGGTAACCGAAATGATGTTGAGTTTTTAGCTGATAATACAGAAAAGTTTTTATCGGAATGTAGAAGTCTATATACTAAGCTCACAAAATTGCACTCATTGTAGGAAGGATGAGTAAAGGATGTTAAATTTCTTTATCGAACATCAACTAGATATGATGCTGGCACTAAGTAGTGTCTGTGGAACGATTGCTATTTTAGTACTTGTGGCTAGAGCTTTGCCTTTAAGCAGGAGATTTGTACTTTTGTTCTTGGAATTAAGTGCTATGATTTTGCTATATATGGATAGGCTTACATATATTTATAATGGAGACCCAACCAGGGTGGGCTTTATTATGAACCATGTTTCTGTCTTCCTTGATTTCTTATTTACGGACTTGATAGTTTTAGCTTTTAATTTGTATCTTATAGATTTATACAAGTATGATGGAAATTTGAAGAAAGTACCATTGCGACTTAATGTCTGTACTATTTTAATGATTATTGGTTCTGTTCTTTGCATTGTTGGAGATGTAACAGGGCTTTATTATACTTTTGATGAAAACAATGTATATAGTAGAAACTCAGGTTATATAATTTCATATATTTTCCCATTTTTTGTTCCATATATTCAGATGTCGGCCATTATTCAGTATAGAAAACATCTGAACTGGAAGGTTAATGTATCTAACATGCTTTTCATCATCATTCCTCAACTTTGTTCTATTGTGCAACTGAAAATTTATGGAACGTCCTTTACAAATATAGGTATCATTATTACCGCAATCATTATTTATATTGTTGTTTTGTCGAATATGAATAGTGATATGGAAGAAGCAAAACGTAGCGAAATTGATTACTTGAAAAAAGAGCAGAAAAGTATGGAACGTTTATTTTACCAGACCGCATCAGCTTTTATGGGAGCAATTGAGTCTAAAGATGTATATACGTTGGGACATTCTGACAGAGTTGCTAATTATGCAAAAGCAATAGCAAAAACTTGCGGAAAGAATGAAAAAGAATGTAATGAAATTTATTACGCAGCTCTTCTTCATGATGTTGGTAAGGTAGGTCTTCCAGAATCTGTTTTAAACAAGGGTAAAGATTTAAATGATGAAGAAATGAAGATTTACAGAAGAAAAACCATTATTGGTGCAGACATTCTTTCTAATATTACAGAATATCCTTATCTCAGAGATGGTGCTCATTATCATCATGAAAGATATGATGGAAGTGGATATCCAGAACATTTAAAGGGTGATGAAATTCCTGAAATTGCACGTATTATTGCTGTCGCAGATTACTATGATCATATGACGTCAAGAAAAAGTAATAGAGATGCGTATCCACAGCTTGTTGTCAGAGAGGAATTTTTAAAGAGTGCAGGCACAAAATTCGACCCTCGCTTTGCGAGTATTATGGTTAGTCTTATAGATAGCGACAAAGATTATAAGCTCCGTGAAAATGTAGATGATATAGACAACAGGCCAGAAGAGTATCTTAGTGTAAATGAATATCGAAGTAAGGTTACAAAAGGAATTCTTATTGAAAATACAATAACAAAAATTAGTTTTGAATGGAGTCTTGATACTAATTCACCAACAGGATTCTCGGCGCCTTCCATTATTGTGTTTGATTCTTATGATGGAAGAATTCATGGTGATGAAAAGAGTATAAATGCGTTTGGTTATTTAGAATTTGGTGAAATTTGGTTTAACGGTCATTACAATTCTACCAAGGCTGAAAATATGGAGGTTACCATTTCGCAAAAGGATGGTAGCAGTTTCGAATTCTACAGTGCCTCTTTTGAAATTACTGCTGCTAAATTTGGTGATCATGTGAAAATTAGCATTTCAAGTGATTCTGAAATTATTGATGTCTTAATGGCTTTACCTGAGAAATCTAAATTTGCTTATATTGGTATAACAGGTGAGTATTGCGAAATTAATAATATTTCTGTAGAAAAACTTGATGAAGAGTTTACTGAAAAAGATTTCACTCGAATTTCTGATGTGAATAATTACATTAACAGATTGGAAGGAGATTTACCAAATCTTCAAATTGATAGATTTCGTTCAGGAACTACAATTGGAACAGCTATTACGGACGGACTTAATTGTGAATTCCATACCATGAGTCTTCCATCTGCAAACTTTATTTGGAATTGTCCATATGTTGTAATTTTCTCTGCAGATGATGGCTTGGTTGATGGTGAGAACTACCTTGAGTATGCTTTGATTCAAATGATTGGTGAAACTAAGAGCGAGACCACTATCGCCACAAATGATGTAGTGGTAAAGAAGACTAGAGAGTTTAAGAATTGGGATCAATGGAAAGAACAAAGCAAAAAGGGTATGGAATGCCATATATCATTCAGAATTATGGGAGATACACTTGAAATGGCAGTAGAAAATCCTTATTTCAGAATAAAAAATACAACTATGTTCTTAGCTATGCCAGACAAACTATATTTCGCCCTTACGGGTGACGAATGTGCTATTACGGACATTAGAATTTATGAATAGAATGATGAGTTAGGTTCTATGCATAACTCTTAGTCAAATTTTTAACAAAAAGTTCAAAAGAGTACTTTACTAAATAAACAAAAAATGAGAAAATATTCTCGATAACGCGCTTATGTAAATAACGCGTTTCTAATTATGTCATTAATGTAAGTCTAAGTTACATTTTAATGGTCATTAATCGAACGAAGAAAGGAGTTCTACAATGATTTACACAAAAGAAGTAGAAAACATGTGTCCTGTAGCAAAGGGCGCAAAGCATGAACCAGCTCCTATCCCTGA
>JAFYYE010000263.1 GCA_017557715.1 Pseudobutyrivibrio sp. | reverse complement strand
TCATTGAACAAAATTCTCGTGGAGAGCGTTCTTATGATATTTATTCTAGACTTTTAAAGGATCGTATCGTTTTCCTTGGTGAGGAGGTCAATGAGGTTACTGCATCTCTTACAGTTGCACAGCTTCTTTTCTTAGAGTCAGAGGATCCTAGCAAGGATATTCATCTTTATATCAATAGCCCAGGTGGTAGCGTTACTGCTGGTATGGCTATTTACGACACAATGCAGTACATCAAGTGTGATGTTTCTACAATCTGTATTGGTATGGCAGCTTCTATGGGAGCATTCCTTCTTGCAGGTGGTCAGAAGGGTAAGCGTTTCGCACTTCCAAATGCTGAGGTTATGATTCACCAGCCACTTGGCGGAGCAAAGGGTCAGGCTACAGAAATCGAAATCGCTGCTAAGAACATCTTAAAGACTAGAGAAAAGCTTAATCGTATGCTCGCTGCAAACACTGGCAAGGATTACGAGCAGGTTTGCATGGATACAGAGCGTGATCACTGGCTTGATGCACAGGAAGCTCTTGATTATGGTCTTATCGATGAGATTATTACTAAAAAGAACTAATTAGCCGATATTTATTTATATGGGGCTATTGTTTTACAAAGATTTAAGAGGTTATTATGTCAAGAAACGATGATAGAATTCGCTGCTCGTTCTGCGGCAAAACACAAAATCAGGTTCGCAAGCTTATTGCAGGTCCTAATGGGGCTTTCATCTGTGATGAGTGCGTAGATATCTGCCAGGAGATAATCGTTGAGGAGCTCGATGATTTTGCTCCTGCAGCTGAAGGTGATTCCATCGAGATTAATCTCCAGAAGCCAGAAGACATGAAGGCATTCCTTGATCAGTACGTTATTGGTCAGGATGAGGCTAAGAAGGTTCTTTCTGTAGCAGTTTACAATCACTATAAGCGCATCATGGCAAATCCTGATGACATCGATGTAGAGCTTCAGAAGAGTAACGTACTTATGCTTGGACCTACTGGTTCTGGTAAGACTCTTCTTGCGCAGACACTTGCAAGAGTCCTTGGTGTTCCATTTGCCATCGCTGATGCAACTACTCTTACAGAGGCGGGTTACGTTGGTGAGGATGTTGAGAACATCCTGCTCAAGCTTATTCAGGCAGCAGAGTTTGATATTAAAAAGGCAGAAATCGGTATCGTCTACATAGACGAGATTGATAAAATTACAAAGAAATCTGAGAACGTATCTATCACACGTGATGTTTCTGGTGAAGGCGTTCAGCAGGCACTTCTTAAGATTATCGAGGGTACAGTTGCAAACGTTCCACCTCAGGGCGGACGTAAGCATCCACAGCAGGAGACAATCGCTATCGATACAAAGAACATTCTCTTCATTTGCGGTGGTGCCTTTGAGGGCTTAGAGAAAATCATTTCTCAGCGTACTAATGTCAGTGCTATTGGTTTTGGTGCAGACGTTAAGGATAAAAACAATCAAAAGATTGACGAGCTTTTACAGCAGGCTCTTCCACAGGATTTCATTAAGTATGGTCTTATCCCAGAGTTCATTGGTCGTGTGCCAATCAACGTATCACTCAATGAGCTTACAGAAGAGGATATGATTCGCATCCTTAAGGAGCCTAAGAATTCTCTTACAAAGCAGTACCAGGCATTGTTTAAGATGGATGGTGTAAAGCTTCAGTTTGAGGATGAGGCGCTTCGCGAAATCGCAAAGAAGTCAATCGAGAGAAAGACAGGCGCGCGTGGTCTTCGTGCCATTGTCGAATCAGTTATGATGGATTTCATGTACCATGTTCCATCTGACGAGAGCATTACAGAAATCATAGTTACAAAAGAGATGGTAGATAATAATCTTCTCCTTGTTGATAAAGAATCAGACGAGGCAGCAGTTGTTTCTATCGAGGATAAAAAGGAAAAGAGCGCATAATGGTTATCCGTTCATGTAATCTTGAAACAGTATGCGGGCCTACATCCACACTTCCAAAGAACGACCTTCCAGAGGTTGCATTCGCTGGCAAGTCAAATGTAGGCAAGTCATCACTTATAAATGCGGTTATGAACCGCAAGGCTCTGGCTAGAGTATCAGCGCAGCCTGGCAAAACTCAGACAATAAATTTCTACAACATTAATGATGAAATTTACGTAGTTGATTTGCCGGGCTACGGTTTTGCTAAGGCCTCAGAGAAGGAGCGCGAGTCTTGGGGCAAGATGATAGAGACTTATCTTAACACTTCAGATATGATTCGTGCAGTATTTTTGCTTGTGGATATTCGCCACGCACCATCTGCAAACGACAAGCAGATGTTTGAGTGGATGGATTATGTAGGCTACGATCCAATCGTTATCGCCACAAAGGCTGATAAGATTAAACGCAGCCAGCTGGACAAGCAAATCAAAATCCTTCGCGAAGGCCTCGGTGCAGGAAAGGACACAATCATTGTTCCATTCTCATCACAGACCAAGCAAGGCCTAGATACTATCCAGGATTTCTTAGACCAAGTAATTGAAAACGAAGCATCTCTTACAGATGTAGATGATCTTGATTAGACTTCCAGATGAGGTGTCATGAAAAACAAATATATTTTTGTGCTGCTACTGCTATTCTCCATTACCGTGGTGTGCAGTGTCGGCACATTTTTTTATGTAAAACTAAATAATGAAACTGTAGCCAGTGATGACGAGATTCTTGTTATGACCAGCTGCAACCCAGTGTACATCGCTACACTTAATGTACTCGATGGAGTGGATGGCTATAGAGTGGAGAATCTTTCCCAGCCTACTACGGGGTGTCTCCATGATTACACCCTCACTACAGAGGACATGAAGAAACTTTCAAAGGCGGACTATCTTGTTGTTAATGGTGGAGGAATGGAAGGCTATCTTGATGATGTAATTTCAGCCTACCCTGAGCTTCAAATAATAGATACCTATGAAGAAATAGAGCATTCTTTTATTGATAGTGAGCCTCCATTTATTACAGAAGAAGAGCATGATCATGAAGAATCGGATGAGGTGTCACATCATCATGACCATGGTGATTCCAACAGCCATATCTGGATGGATGATGAGATATTTAGATATCAGGTAGCGGCAATTGCAATGGGAATAGAGCCTAATCCAAACAGAGAAGACAAGCTGATTTCTAACAACATGCTTGCCTATACAAAGAAGCTCGAAGCCGAAATTGATAAGCAAGGCTTAGATAAAACAATGGCAAATCAAAACGTTGCCATCCTTCATGAAGCTTTTGCTTACACAGCCCAGTCTCTTGGAGCCAATGTAGTAGCAACCATGGACTTAGATGAAGAACGTCAGGTCAGTGCCGGTGAGGTAAGCGAATTCCTTGATGAAATCAGAGAGCACGATGTAAAAATAGTTTTCGCAGAGTACGACTATGGAAAATCCATGGGAGACCTCATCGAAGAGCAAACCGATGCGAAGGTGGTGTATCTCGAGACATTGGTTCACGGTTCGTATTCTAAGGATGACTATATTAAAGTAATGAACGAAAATTATAGGAAGATTAAAGAATGAGGAAGATTATCCCATGCGGATTCCACTGTATAAAATTTGTTGATTTAGGTGTCAGTTTTGGAGACCAAAAAGTATTAGAAGGCATCAACCTTCATGTACATTGTGGCCAAATGACAGCCATTGTAGGTAGAAATGGAGCAGGCAAGTCTACACTTGTGCGAGCTATCTTAGGGGAGGTGCCATATACAGGAGAAATCCAGTTTAAGAATAAAATGAATAACAACATGCCAAGCTTAAAGATTGGCTATGTGCCTCAGACTGTTAACATTGATAGAAGCACACCGCTTTCAGTGTATGACTTGTTCCAGAGCTTCACAGGAAAGCTTCCTATCCTGTTTAACAGTAAAAAAGAGCATGAGCATGTGCGAGAAGCTCTTGCAGAGTTTGATGTAGCAGAGCTTATCGACCAGCCGGTAGGCACATTGTCAGGTGGACAGCTTCAGAGAGTGCTTCTTGCTATGGCAGTTCATGACACTCCAAACCTTCTATTATTAGATGAGCCGGTGTCTGGAATTGATAAAAATGGTATGGATGCCTTCTATGAAAAGATGAAGTATCTGAAGGAGACACATGACCTGGCTATTATCTTAGTCAGCCATGATCTTGATTATGTATATAAGTATGCAGACAATGTGATTCTTATAGATAAGACAGTGGCAGCCGCAGGCCGTCCAAAGCTTGTGTATGAGACTGATGCATTCAAGAATGTATTTGGAAAGGGGGCGGCAGGAAATGTTTAGTTACGCATTTATGGTGCGAGCCACCATTGCAATCCTCCTTATTTCTCCATTGTTTGGAATGGTAGGTACTATGATTGTGCAAAAGCGCATGGCATATTTTAGTGACGCACTTGGGCACTCAGCACTTACAGGTATTGCCGCAGGTGTAATCATGGGTATTGCCAACACCACAGTTTCCATGATTATCTTTGGAATCTGCTTTGCACTACTTCTTAATTATATAAGTAGAAAAGGGCTTAGCTCATCTGATACGTTGATTTCAGTATTTGCAAGCTGTGCCACAGCACTAGGCCTTGCAATCTTATCAAGAGGCGGCAGCTTCAGTAATTACTCAGCCATATTGGTTGGTGATATATTATCAATTACAGTTACTGAGATTATTCAGCTGGTAATCCTGTTTGCAGTTATCTTTATTTTCTGGTACATCAGTATCAACAGGCTTACAGCCATCAGCATACATGCTACTCTTGCAAAGAGTCGAAGTATTTCTGTTAGAGTAATGGAAGATGCTTTTGCAGTGCTTATAGCCCTGCTTGTAATGCTTAGCATTAAGTGGGTAGGTATCTTGCTGATAAACGCGCTATTGATTTTACCAGCAGCCAGCAGCAGAAATATCTCAGAGAACTTTAGAGAGTACACCTATTTCTCTATGATATTCAGTATTTTCTCGGGAGTGGCGGGTTTGTTTGTATCCTATTTCACAGACATGGCAACCGGCCCAATGATTGTAATCATAGCAAGTGTTATATACTTTGCTACATACATATATGGAAAAGACCGTTAGACAAGAGTCTCTCGAAAGAGAGGCTCTTGTTTTTTGTAATGAATATTCTGTCTGTCGTTAATTTGAAATGAAAGTTAATACTTAATTTATGAACATTTAGTGAAATGTCTGTTAATTTAGAAAAAAGGTGTTATTATGTAGTTACAAAATGAAGGAGATTTTGTACGACTTGAGTTTTTGTAACGGAGTAACGGATAGCTATACAGTATACCGCACGAGTACTGTTGGTTATAGGTAACAATGTTAACCAATGTGCTAATGCACATCTTTCGGGAAAGGATTCCCGAAACGTATCTACAAGGAGGTAGAGATTATGGTAGTACAACATAACATGCAGGCGTCTAACGCATCTAGAATGCTCAGCATTACAGCTGGCAGTCAGGCAAAGTCAACTGAGAAGCTTTCATCTGGTTACAAGATTAACCGTGCAGCAGATGATGCAGCTGGTCTTTCAATTTCAGAAAAGATGCGTAAGCAAATCAGAGGTCTTACACAGGCATCTACAAATGCTGAAGATGGTGTTTCAGCAGTTCAGACAGCTGAAGGTGCACTTACAGAAGTTCACTCAATGCTTCAGAGAATGAATGAGCTGGCAGTACAGGCTTCTAACGGTACTAACAGTGAGACAGATCGTTCATCTATCCAGGACGAAATTAATCAGCTTACAACAGAAATCGATCGTGTTGCTTCTACAACAAAGTTCAACGAGACATACTTGCTCAAGGGTGATTATGGTACAAAGACAGTTAAGATTGCAGCTCATGATGCAGGTCTTGACGGAACACTTACCCAGAACACACAGAAGGCCACCTTTACAATGGACGCTTTAGCAATGGGTGACAAGTACACAATCGGTGGAACAGAGTACACAATTGGTGTATCAGGAACATCTGCAGATGATCAGCTTGATAACGCTCTTAAGGTTCTTGGTGCAAAAGGCAATCTTACAAGTGGTAATGTAATAAAGATTGATGGCAAGTCATTTACTATCGCTGATAAGACAAATGCTGCTACATCTGAGGTAGCTGTTACACAGCTCAATAAGTTTGCAAGCCAGGGCTCTACAATTGAGTATAATGGCAAGTCAGTTACATTATTTAGTACAGCTAATGGTGCTGCACCAAGTGATGGTGTTGATGATAACAATGCACAGCTCATTACAGCAAAGAAGGCTTATGACCTTATCCAAAATGAGTTTAAGGCTGCTTCTAATATTGGCGCAACAACTGCTGTTTCTGGTGAGCAGATGAAGAAGGTGACTGGCACTACTTCTGCAAGTGTAACAGAAAATGCTGTTAATGGATTAAAACCTACAGAAGTGAGACCTACAGGTGATAATGCAACACCTATGAAGATTGAGTTCTCATTAACAAAGGGTGAGGCTACAGT
>JAFYYE010000262.1 GCA_017557715.1 Pseudobutyrivibrio sp. | reverse complement strand
GTTGCAAGTAAAGCTGGGATTATCGGATTTACGAAGTCGGTTGCAAGAGAGTATGGCACAAAGGGAATTACCGTAAATGCGGTAGCACCAGGATTCATTCAAACAGCAATGACTGATAAATTACCAGATAATGTAAAGGAAGATTATCTCAAGCAGATTCCTGTTGGACGATTTGGAAGTCCAGAGGATGTGGCAAACGTAGTGGAATTTTTGGCATCAGAAAAATCTGATTATGTGACAGGTCAGGTTATAGAAGTTACCGGAGGTATGTAATGAGAAGAGTAGTAGTTACTGGAATGGGCACTGTAAATCCCCTTGGAAATGATGTGAAGTCTACATGGGAAGCGGCTAAAAAAGGGGAATGCGGTATAGCTCCAATTACCCATTTTGATACCTCAGATTTTAAGGTAAAGCTTGCTGGTGAAGTGAAAAATTTTGATGCAGCAGAGGTGCTTGGTGCAAAAGAAACCAGACGTATGGATGTGTATACTCAGTATGCCTGTGCAGCAGCTAAAGAGGCTATGGAAGATGCAGCATTTGATATGGAAAAGGAAGATGCTGACAGAATGGGTTGTATTGTATCATCTGGAATTGGCGGTCTTTCCACAATTGCTGAGGAGCATGGAAAGGGTGAAACCAAAGGCTATAGTAAGATTTCTCCATACTTTATACCAATGTCCATAAGTAACATGGCAGCAGGTCAGATTGCAATTACTTATGGGCTTAAGGGAATGTGCACGTCGGTTGTTACAGCTTGTGCAAGCTCCAATAATGCAATTGGAGATTCCTTCCACAGAATTCGCGATGGCTATGAGGATGTGATGGTGTGCGGTGGCGCAGAAGGTACTGTTATTCCCCTTGGAATAGGTGGATTTCAGGCAATGAAAGCTCTTTGCACAAGCGAAGATCCAAACCGTGCATCCATTCCATTTGATAAGGAACGTCACGGCTTTGTTATGGGTGAGGGCGCAGGTATCCTTGTACTTGAGGAATTAGAGCATGCTTTGAATCGTGGCGCAAAGATTTATGGAGAGATTGTAGGATATGGTTCAAACTGCGACGCATACCATGTGACTGCTCCAAATCCGGAAGGAGAAGGTGGTGCAAAATGCATGGCTCTTGCCGTGGAGGACGCAGGTCTTGAAATGACTGATATTGATTATATAAATGCCCATGGAACAAGCACCAGCCTTAACGATGCCGGAGAAACTCTTGCCATAAAGAAGGCTTTTGGTGAGCATGCCTATAAGCTTATGGTAAGCTCTACAAAATCTATGACAGGGCATCTTCTTGGGGCAGCAGGTGCAGTGGAGGCAATCTTTACAACACTTGCTCTAAGAGATGGATTTGTACCAGCGACAATTAATTATCGAGAAAAAGATGAAGCCTGTGATTTGGATATAGTTCCAAACTTTGGACGCCAGGCAGATATTAAAGTGGCACTTTCCAACGCCTTAGGTTTTGGTGGTCACAATGCTTCTATAGTGCTTAGGAGGTATGAAGATGCAGCTCAGTAATCAACAGATTCAAGAAATACTTCCACATCGCTATCCATTTTTATTGGTGGATAAAATAACGGAATGTGAACCAGGGCAGTTTGCCAAGGGAATTAAATGTGTTAGTGCAAACGAAATGCATTTTCTAGGACATTTCCCTGGGCATCCAGTTATGCCTGGTGTTTTGATAATAGAAGCGCTTGCGCAGGTGGGTGCAGTGGCACTTTTAACAGAGGAAGAGAACAAAGGAAAGCTTGCTTTCTTTGGTGGTATTAAAAATGCCAGATTCAAAAAGCAGGTGGAACCTGGGGATGTCTTGGAATTGGAATGTAATCTAACATCTCGCAAGGGACCTGTCGGCTTTGGAGAAGCAGTGGCATATGTTGATGGACAGGTGGTTGCAAAGGCAGAAATTTCCTTTGCCTTAGGAGAGTGATTTGGTTATGATAGTACTTGGGGACATAAATAAGAAAAAGGAACAGGTACTAGAAATGTTAGAACAGACACTTTCCGAGGTGTACACCAAATTCAAGATTCACTTTTATCAGGAGATGTTTAAGAAGCTTAATTCTCGTGAGACATCTCTTACCACGGTGGAGCTTTTCTGTGTTGAAATTATTCATGCACTTAAGAATCCTACAGTTGCAGAGTTTGCTAATTTTATAAACGTGTCATCTCCAAATGCAGCCTACAAGGTAAACAGTCTCATTCAGAAGGGCTATATTGAAAAAGTTCAATCTGAAACAGACCGTCGAGAATATCATCTTCATGTTACTGAAAAATATTACAACTATTTCAACTTATCGCAGAAGTATGTAAACACAGTTGTAGAAAGAGCACAAGAACATTTTTCAGAAGAACAGGTAGAAATATTAGATGGAATTTTACGTGATATGTCTCATGAACTGATGCAGGAGGTTATGATTCCACCTGTTGATGTTACCCAATAATTGATTTATAATTCATAAGGTTTGAGGTCGTAGGACTTCAAGCCTTTTTTGTTAACATTTACCATAGCGTTATACGGTATAATGTTTTCAGATAAAAGAGTGGGAGAAAAAATGAAACTATCACAGTTATTAGATTATGACAATATAATAGTGCAATGTCATAACATACCTGATGCAGATGCTATCTCATCTGGTATGGCACTTACAAAATATCTTAAAGATAATGGCAAAAATGTCTGCTTCGTATATGGTG
>JAFYYE010000028.1 GCA_017557715.1 Pseudobutyrivibrio sp. | reverse complement strand
GTACCAAAATGGTAAAGTAGTTGTATCGTTTGTGCAAAATATAAAATTAAACGGAGTAAATTGATGGAAACAATTACTTATGAATATAAAATTGGTAAGATAACTTATCCTATAGAAAAATATTTTGATGAAAATACAATCTTTTTTGACATAGAATGTACCGGACTTTCGCCTCGTAAATCTTTCATTTATCTTATAGGATATGCTTACAGAGAAGGTAACAATATTACTATTACGCAACTTCTGGCTAATGAAGAATCCGAGGAATTAGAAATTATCGAAGAATTCGAAAAGGTCTTATGTAAATACGATAAATTATTAGGTTTTAATTCTACTCGTTTTGACGAATCCTTTATTGTAGAGCGATGTCGAAAATATAAGTTTAATACTTCAATAAAATCAAAGCATCACATAGATATGTATTTAGCATCTACAAAAGCAAAATGCCTTTTAGATTTACCTAATTACAAGCAAAAAACTATCGAAGAATTTTTGGGTTTAAATCGTGATGATAAGTATAATGGCGGAGAATTGATTCCTGTTTATCAGCATTATTCATTAATAAGGGATGAAGAATCTAAAAATCTTATTCTTCTCCATAATTATGAAGATATTAATGGGATGATTTATATATTAGATATAATGTCCTATTCAGATATATTTAATTCGAATTTACGATATATAAGTCATGATATAGATGATGAGAAGCTTAGATTTGAAATAGAACTGGATTTTTCATTACCAAAATCTATAAACAAAATACGTGATTACGGTATTTATATTATTAAAGAAAATCGTATTTACGTTACACTAAATTTATTTAATGGTTCATTATTTACCTTTTTGCCAGATTACAAAAATTATTATTATTTAATTAATGATGATATTATCGTTCCTAAATCTTTAGGAGAAAGTATTGATAAGAATTGTCGAAGACCAGCTACCAGAAAAGATTGCAAAGTACAGGCAAATGGTACCTTCTTGTGTCTTCCAGATAAAATTGATGTAGGAACGTCCTTGAGAACCTTCCGTCATGATTATGAATCAAAGGAAAACTATATTGATATAAAAGATCTTCGTGAAGAATTACTAATAAAAATAACTCGCTATATGCTAAAGCATTAGCGAGTTAAAACACCTCATCAGCCCTCAAGGGGAAGCCATTTATACTTTTTCGTAGTAGAAGGAATATCTTCTCTTATATCCTAATTCTTTGTAATCAATTACCTGTTCGGTAGAACCGATGAATAAGATTCCACCCGTTCTTAGCGATGCATTAAATTTTCCATAAACATCTGATTTTGCTTCGTCAGTAAAGTAAATCAAAACATTTCTGCAAACAATCATGTCATAATTGGTCGGATATGCATCTCTAAGTAAATTATGCTCTTTAAATTCAACGCACTTTTTTACTTCTTCACTAATCTGATAAGAATTACCTACCTGCGTAAAGAATTTCTTTTTTAATTCAGCTGGAACATTAGCAATACTCTTTGCACTGTAAAGTCCCACCTTAGCAGTAGCAATAACCTGTTTATCCAAATCTGTAGCCAAAATTTTAATTTTATTTAAAGGCACATGCTGCGACAAACACATTACTAAAGAATATGGCTCATCACCAGTAGAGCAAGCAGCACTCCAAATTTTAAGATTCTGTCCGGATTTAGCCATGAGCTCAGGGATAAACTCCTTACTCATCAACTCCCACTGCTCAGGATTTCTATAAAACTCTGAAACATTTATAGTTAAGAAATTTACAAACTCATCAAAAACTTCTTTATCATTTTTAAGAAGCATTACATATTCATGATATTCTTTACATTTATGCTTAGCCACAAGCGAATCAATTCGTCTTCGCATCTGTTTCTCTTTGTAAGAGCTAAGATCAATTTTTGTAAGATTGTAAACTTCCTGCTTGAATCCTTCGTAATTGTCCATATTTGACTCCTTCTATAAATAATGAAATACAAAAATGGATTTGACCCATTAATTAAAATACATTATAAACAAGAGATGTGTATTAATTGTTATCTTTTTACGAAGAAACAAAAAAATGAGGTCTAGATTAATCTAGACCTCATTAAAATTTTAATTTTATTCTTCCGAAGCAGCTACTTCTTCGATGTTTACGTCAGCAACCTCAGCCTCATCAGCTGTTGTCTCTGGCTCAAGAAGTGCCTTAATTGAAAGGCTAATCTTCTTCTCATCATCATTGAACTCAACAACCTTTGCCTCGATATCCTGACCAATTGAAAGAACATCAGAAGGCTTCTCAATACGCTCCTTAGAAATCTGAGAAACGTGAAGAAGTGCATCAATTCCAGGTGCAAGCTCTACAAAAGCACCAAAGTCCTTCATACGAACAACCTTGCCCTTAACTACAGAACCTACAGCGTACTTCTCAGAAGCACCATTCCATGGGTTCTCGTTGTCAAACTTGCAAGAAAGTGCAATCTTGCCATCCTTGATTTCCTTAACAAATACTTTGATTGTATCGCCAACGTTAAGAGTCTTTGTAGGATTCTCAACACGACCCCAGCTCATTTCTGAGATGTGAAGAAGACCATCAGCACCACCTAAATCGATGAATGCACCAAAGTCCTTAACATTCTTAACTGTTCCTTCGAATTCCTGTCCAACAGCAATCTTAGACATAAGCTCTTCCTGAGCCTTTGCTCTATCTGCAACAAGAAGAGTCTTTCTGTTACCGATAATTCTACGACGCTTTGGATCGAACTCTGTAATAATAAAGCTGATTTCCTGACCCTGGTACTTTCCAAGATCCTTCTCATATACGTCTGATACGAATGAAGCAGGAATGAATACTCTTGCCTCATCAACAACTACTGTAAGGCCACCCTTAAGTACCTTATCAACTGTAGCAGTAAGAACTTCACCGTTCTCATATGCCTCTGCTAATCTCTCGTTACCCTTTTCCTGAACAAGTCTCTTGTATGATAAGAGAACCTGTCCCTCGCCATCATTTACCTTTATAACAATAGCAGAAAGTGGGTCGCCAACATTAACAACAGTAGTAAGATCTACGTTTGACTCGTTTGTGTACTCAGAACGTGTAATAATACCATCTGACTTGTAACCGATATTTAATACGATTTCATCAGGCTTAACACTGATAACAGTACCGTCTACGACCTCTCCATTGTGTATAGTTTTAAATGATTCCTCCAGCATTTGTTCAAAACTCATTTCTGACATTTCTTTTGAACCTCCTCGATAATATTGTTTGGGGTGGATGCCCCTGCGGTAATACCTACACTTTCAATGGAACTAAGGCCAGAAAGCTGCAAATCCTCAGCTGTCTGTATATAGTAAGTATTGTTGCATCTTGTTTTGCATATCTCATACAATTTCTG
>JAFYYE010000261.1 GCA_017557715.1 Pseudobutyrivibrio sp. | reverse complement strand
GTGGATATTCAGTATTCACAGGTGTAGGTGAGCGTACTCGTGAGGGTAATGACCTTTACTATGAAATGAAGGAGTCAGGCGTTATCGACAAGACCTGCATGGTTTTCGGTCAGATGAACGAGCCACCAGGAGCCAGAAGGAGAGTTGGTCTTACTGGACTTACAATGGCTGAGTACTTCAGAGATAAGGGTGGAAAGGACGTGCTTCTTTTCATCGATAACATCTTCCGTTTTACTCAGGCTGGTTCAGAGGTTTCAGCCCTCCTTGGTCGTATGCCTTCAGCCGTTGGTTATCAGCCAACACTTCAGACAGAGATGGGAGCTCTTCAGGAGCGTATCACATCTACAAAGAACGGATCTATCACATCGGTTCAGGCCGTATACGTTCCTGCCGATGACTTAACAGATCCAGCTCCTGCTACAACATTCGCGCACTTGGATGCTACCACAGTTCTTGAGCGTTCAATTGCTGAGCTTGGTATTTATCCAGCTGTAGATCCACTTGGTTCTACATCACGTATCCTTGATCCACGTATCGTTGGTCAGGAGCACTTTACAGTAGCACGTGGTGTTCAGGAGATTCTTCAGAAGTATAAAGAGTTGCAGTATATCATCGCTATCCTTGGTATGGATGAACTTTCAGAAGAGGATAAGCTTGTTGTTAACCGTGCTCGTAAGATTCAGAGATTCTTGTCACAGCCATTCTTCGTAGCTGGTCAGTTTACTGGTCTTGAAGGAAAGTATGTGCCAATCGCTGAGACAGTACGTGGCTTCAAGGAAATCCTTGAAGGTAAGCACGATGACATCCCAGAGAGTTACTTCCTCAATGCAGGTACAATCGACGAGGTTCGTGCCAAGATGAACGCTAAGTAGGAGGTGGCTTATGGCAGATAACACCTTTAAAGTTTCAATCATTACGCCTGAGCGGACCTTTTATGAAGGAGAGGCTACAATGGTTGAATTTAATACAGTCGAAGGGGAAATAGGTGTGCTTCCAAAGCATATTCCTTTGACTACTGTTATTGCGCCGGGCATTTGTACAATCCACGAGGCAGAGTCTGAGAAAAAGGCTGCAGTGCACGCAGGCTTAGCTGAGGTTCTGCCTGATAAGGTAACTTTACTTGCTGAAATAGCTGAGTGGCCAGAAGAGATTGATTTAGAGAGAGCCCGTAGCGCGGAAGACAGAGCTAGAGAGCGCTTAGCAAACAAGGACGACGGAATAGATGTGCTGAGAGCTGAGATAGCATTAAAGAAGGCTTTGGTACGCCAGGACCTTAAGGCCTAATTAAAGAAAGATTACTAGTAATCGGGGGAGGTAGGACACCATGTTAGATGCTGATACAAGGCGAGATATTGAGGCTTTAAAAAGAGAGTTAAAGATCTTTGAAGATGAGGAGGCTCAATTATTAAAGGAACTTGAAGTTTGTCGGGCACGAAAAGCAGACATAAAGGATAAACTCAAGAAACTAAGCGATGACGATAAGTACCAGTCTGATATGCTGGCTATGGTCTATCAGCAGAGGCATGGAAAGCCTTCATCCAAACCAGAAGAATAATTATTCAAATGAATGTGGCGCCGCAATTGCGGCGCCATTTTTGCATTTTACTCCCAAAAAACTACCATTTACTCCCTTAACGACATAAATGAGGTTAAATATATATAATTAGGTTTAGTAAATGAGGAACAACTCAAGGGAGAAAGGAGGATTCATCCATGTTAGAATGGTTTTGGGGCGCAATCGGTGGTGGTCACTAAAATAGGATGGAGGTATCTTAAATAAAAACACTAGAATAT
>JAFYYE010000260.1 GCA_017557715.1 Pseudobutyrivibrio sp. | reverse complement strand
TATATTCCTCTTGAAAGATTATACTTAAGCCCTCAGTGTGGATTTGCTTCATGTGAAATTGGAAACAAGCTTACTGAAGAAGAACAGTGGGCTAAGTTAAAATTAGTCAAAGAAATAGCAGAAGAAGTTTGGGGTTAACCCAAACTTCTTCTACTTATGTTTCTCAGGTATATATCAGACTCTAAAGAAATCCAAATCCCCCTTTAGATTATCTGCAATCTGCTTAAGCTTAGCAGATGTATCGGCAAGTCTTACTGTTTCCTCATTCAACTCTTCCATAGCATTAGATGTTGTTTCAGCTGATGCAGCGTTTTCCTGGGAAATAAAGGTATCATTCGCAGTGTTTTCAGTTTGAAGCAAATTGATTTCGCTTACAAGTGTAACTACATCACTGCTTTTAGCGTTTTGGTTGATTGAAGTCATACCAATCAAGCCAAGAACAAGCGCTACTGCAATTCCCATGATTCCCATCATCAGGAATTTACCTTTTACTGTCTTTAGTAAATCCCTTTTTATTCCCCCTTGCCTCTGTTTTCTAGCCTTCTCACTCATTAATAAGCTCCTTTTCTCTAGTGAAACATTACAAGGTACTTTTCCATAGCATGATTATATTTTCTGAATATTTGTCATCCCTATTAAATTTTGATACACAATTTATCATTTTTTGACATTACAATTTTTGAGAAGTTGTAGAACAAAATATAATAAGTGCAACCACCTATGCTATACAAGCCAGCCACGGTCACCCATGACTGACTTCACAATAATCATATTCTATTGTATATCTACAGTGACGCTTCCCACACTTCCTGTTCCATTGAAACCGAATTCAGTGCTGGCACCATTTGAAAGAGTTGAATTCCACTCTGCAGGAGTGATTACATAGTAATCTCCTGATTCTTTCATGTTTACGCTCCAGATTGAATCAATCTTTACTTCGCTCTTCTTAAGCTTGATTGTCCAACCATTTACAGTTTTTCCTGTAGTATTTGAAACCTTAACAGTAGCTGTGTAACCTGAACCCCAGCTGTTGACTCTTATAGATGCTTCAAGACCTGACTCTGTAGCTGATGGTGTAGGTGTTGGCTGCTGTGTTGGCACTGGTGTAGGTGTAGGTGTTGGAGTTGGCTGAGCAGTACTGTTATCTACTGGCTCAAAAATCCACTCCTGATTTGGATTTCCATAATATAACCACTGACATACATTTGCACCATCATTCTTCTTGTGCTCGTATACATCCACATACTTGGTTGCATTTGAAACCTTTGTACCAATTGTATAAACACCACTTGTCTTTGTATTCTTTACAATATACTGCTGTGGATCGTGACCGTATGCATGATAGATATGAAGATTTGCTCCATCCTCATTTGCACCGTTAACCACATCAAGCATAAACTCACCAAGACCCGACTTCAAAGTAATGTAACCATTACCCTTGTTTTCAACATACCACTTCTGTCCATCTGCACCTGTGCCTGTGCTGATACATACATTTGTTGCAGCTGCTGCCTTGTTGCCTTCAACTGTAAGATACTTCTGAGAATTTGTATTCTTTAAGTAATACCATCCATTTGAAATGCTTGCTGTTGAATTCGTATTTACGTTAGCACTTGTAGTAGGTGTTGGAGTTGGTGTTGGCAGAGCTGTACCACTTGCCGCTGTAAACTGCCAGTAGTTAAAGTTCATAAGAGAACTGCTGCCGCCCTTAAACACAAAGTACAAATCATGCTTACCAGTTGCACCTGTTACATCACATGTCTTTGTAACATACTTCTGCCAAGCACCAGTAGAACCAACTTCTACTGTACCAATTAATTTTCCACTTGTTCCATCAAGACGAAGCTCAATTCTTCCACCACCGTACTGTGAAGCAACGCGAGCTGAGAATGATTTTGCACCATTTCCAAAATCAACATTCTTTACCTTAATCCAATCGCCATTCTCGATATAAGAAACGTTCTGTGTTCCTTCACCACAAGCCTCTGTCTTCACACCTGATGAGTAGCAGATTGTCTCTGCCTCTGTCTTTAAATATGGATTAAGTGTTGCAATAGCACTTGGTCCATTCGAAGACATTTTGATTGTAGGAATGCTTCCATCTGCCTTATAGGTAAACTCTTCTACCGCTACTGAGCGGGCAAATCCACTACCACCTGGCAATGCACCATTATGATAGAAGAAATATGAATGTCCCTTAAAATCTACAATACCACTGTGGTTTGTAAAGCTCTTGCCCTCTGTAGGCATGATTACACCTCTGTATGTCCAAGGACCTGTTGGAGATGTGCTTGTTGAGTAAGCGATGTGCTCAGGAATTCCGCCGCCTGAGAATACCATGTAGTAGAGATTTCCTCTCTTATAGAACCATGGACCTTCTTCGTATGAGCTGCTACGACCTGCATAGTATCCGAATGAACTAGAAGTTGTATTAACCTTAGTTACAGAACCAGAGTAAGAAATCATATCTCTGTTAAGTTTTACATAGCATAAATTTGGATTTCCAAAATAAAGATAAGCCTGACCATCAGAATCCACGTATACTGTTGGATCGATATAGCCATAGCCCTGGCAAAGTGGCTTGCCAAGTGCGTCCTTGAAAGGACCAGTTGGGCTGTCAGATACAGCCACACCAATAGAGTTTCCACCCTGCTTTGCAACTACAGGGCAATAGTAATAGAACTTGCCGTTGCGCTCCACTACCTGTCCAGCCCAGGCATCAGACTTTGCCCAGCTGAATGTGCTTAGTGAGCATACTGTTCCATGATCTGTCCAGTTCACCATGTCCTTTGTGGAATAGCAGTGCCAATCACGCATGTCATAATAGCTGGCACCATCTTCGTCATGTCCTGTGTAGACATACAAAGTATCCCCATAGACCATTGGTGCTGGATCAGTGGAATAGATTGTTTGTACGATTGGATTGTCAGCCTTTGCAACGATAGGATTAAATCCTGTCACTACAAGAGCTGCCGCAAGCAACCCAATCAACCCCCCTCTTTTTTTCAATTATATCTCCCTTTCTCTCCCCTTATTTTTTATCCATAACTCCCAATGTGTCTATTATACTAACACACCAACGTACTCATATCCAGCCCCTTCAACAGCAGCCTTAATAAGAGCCTCGTCAACTTCCTTAGATGTCTCAAGAGTTACTAAATTCTCCTCATGGTTAGCAACTGCACTTTCAATACCATCAATTGCCTCCAGCGCCTTCTTTACATGAGCCTCACAATGCTGACACATCATTCCTTTAACTGTAATCTTCATTTTTTTACCTTCCTTTCCTGATTCATTCACTGATGAATCCTCTTTTTCTTTAATTATTAAATTGCCTTTTATGGCATTTTTTATTGATTTATCTTTTCTGCTATCATACACCTTAATCCAGTTTAATCTAAGTGCATTTGATACTACACAAAAGCTAGATAATCCCATAGCTGCTGCCCCAAACATTGGATTAAGTGTCCAGCCAAATGCTGCAACATAGCAGCCTGCCGCAAGTGGAATTCCTATCACGTTGTAGAAGAACGCCCAGAAAAGATTCTCGTGAATATTTCTTATAGTCGCTCTGGAAATTCTAATAGCAGCTGCCACATCTGCGATACTGCCCTTCATTAAAACCACGTCTGCAGCATCAATGGCGATATCAGTTCCTGCGCCTATAGCAATACCTATATCTGCCCTGGTGAGCGCAGGTGCATCGTTAATTCCATCACCAACCATGGCCACCTTTCCGTGGTTCATTAATTCCTTGATGACAGCTTCCTTTCCATCAGGTAAAACTCCTGCAATGACCTCATCCACACCGGCCTGCTTGGCAATAGCCTTTGCAGTGATTTCATTGTCACCTGTAAGAAGAACCACAAGAATTCCCATATTTTTAAGCTGGGCAATAGCGTCTGCCGAATCCTCTTTAATTGTATCTGCCACTGCTATAAGACCTATAATAGCATCTTCTCTGGCAAATAGAATAGGTGTCTTTCCATTTGCAGAAAGCTCTTCCATTTTTGCTTTCTGTTCAGCTTTAATAGCGCCTGTGATTCCTGTGATAAATCTTTCATTACCACCAAAAATCTTTTTATCTTCATAGACAGCCTTAAGTCCATTTCCTGAAAGGGCCTCAAACTGCTCTGTTTCAACTAATGCAACACCCTTATCACCAGCATACTCTACCACTGCCTTTGAAATTGGATGCTCACTTTTTGCCTCAAGAGCGTAGGCAACCTTAAGTAATTCATCAGCGCTGATTCCATCTGCAGGAATTACATCTGTTACCTTCATAGTACCTGTAGTAACTGTACCCGTCTTATCAAGTGCTACAATCTGAGTCTTTCCAGCCATCTCTTGAGATGCAGCTGTTTTATAAAGAATTCCAGATTTAGCTCCAACACCATTTCCTACCATAATGGCAACAGGAGTAGCAAGTCCAAGTGCACATGGGCAGCTGATAACAAGTACTGAAACGGCTCTTGCAATTGCATAGCCTACTGTCTGTCCTGCCAAAATCCATGCAAAGAAAGTAATAAGTGCTATGGCAATAACGACTGGTACAAATATTCCTGAAACCTTGTCAGCAATCTTTGCTATAGGAGCCTTTGTGGCTGCAGCATCACTTACCATTTTGATGATTCCTGCAAGAGTTGTGTCTTCACCTACTCTTGTGGCCTCGCAAAGCATAAAGCCTGATGTGTTGATTGTTGCAGCTGAAACCTTGTCTCCCACCTGCTTTTCTACTGGAACACTCTCGCCAGTAAGGGCAGACTCATTAACTGAGCTTTCTCCCTCAATTACCTTTCCATCCACTGGAATGGAATCACCTGGTCTTACAACAAATCGGTCACCAACTTTAACCTCTTCTATAGAAACTGTCTTTTCAACATCACCATTCAGAATCACTGCTGTCTTTGGCGCCATCTTCATAAGAGATTTTAACGCATCTGTGGTCTTTCCTTTTGATTTTGCCTCCAGTGTCTTTCCCACTGTGATAAGAGTAAGGATAGTTGCTGCAGACTCAAAATAGAACTGATCCATAAAATACATTATCTGACTTTCATTACCTGCAATCACTGCACCAGTCATGGCAAACAATGCATATACGCTATATGCAAAAGAAGCTGTAGCACCAAGAGCTACCAGTGTATCCATATTAGGCGATCTATGAATAAGCCCCTTAAAACCACTTATAAAAAACTTCTGATTTATTACCATGATAAATCCAGTAATCAAAAGTTCATATAATCCCATGGCTACATGATTGCCTGCCATAAATGATGGCAATGGCCAATTCCACAACATATGTCCCATGGAAACATACATAAGTGGAATCAAAAGAATCACTGAAGCTATCAGGCGCTTTTTCAGCTTTGGAGTCTCGGTATCCTTAAGGGAATCCTTATAAGAACCAACTGCTCCCTGACCAGCCTTGTTCCCTGATGCAGCCTTAAGGCTGGCTCCATAGCCGGCAGCCTCCACTGCTTTTATTATTTCTTCATGAGATGCGCTTCCTTCCACTCCCATGGAATTTGTAAGAAGGCTGACAGCACAGCTTTCCACTCCCTCCACAGCGCTAACGGCCTTTTCCACTCTGGCCTGGCATGCCGCGCAGCTCATTCCTGTTACATTGTATTGTTCCATAACTTCACCTATTTCATGAGCTTTTGAAGTGTCACCACCAGCTCATCTATAATCTCATCATTACCTTCACGAATATTATCTGCCACGCAGGAACGCATATGGTTTGCAAGGAGAACCTTGTTAAAACTGTTAAGCGCACTTGTGATAGCAGAAACCTGAATCAGGATATCGGTGCAGTAAGCATCGTTTTCAAGCATGCCCTCTACTCCTCTGACCTGACCTTCGATTCGCTTTAGGCGATTCATCAAATCCTTAAACTCTTTTTCATCTCTGTCCTTTGTTTTCCCTGAACAGCAACAGCATTCTTCTGCTTCATCTAGATTATGATTATGTTTTTTCTCTGCCATAGATATTCCTCCTGAATATTCTATAATATACCCCATAGGGGTATCTCCATCTAGTCATAATATATACCCCGGCGGGGTATTTGTCAAATACTATTTTTCTATTATTCTCAACAATAATATCTATATATGAAAATATGGACACACACCGCCTAGTGATATTCTCAATCGGAATATCTGATAACTATTTTTGAATAAGAGAAGCCCATTTTACAGGCTATCTTCAGACATTTCCCTGCTATAATATGATTTGTTTGATATTCTGTTTTAGAGGAGGAAAATAATTATGGCATGTTTTTTAGTACCAGCTGGTGAAGCTGTTGTAACTGAAATCGTAAAGAAAGCAGAAGCTAAGAAAGAAATTAAGGGTAATAATGCGAAAGAGGAAAAGGTATCTTTAAGCCGCAAGCTCGGTTGGTTATCAAAGCTCCTTTGGGGTGGCGCTATCCTTCTTGCTTATGAGCATGTATGGCATGGAGAGGTTGCTCCTTTCTTCCCATTCTTAACAGCTATGGAAAATCCAGCAGATACAGCTGAGATGCTTCACGAGATGGGCACAGTTGGTGTATCAATGGCTATTCTTATCACTGCTGTTTGGATTGGCATGTGTGTAACAGCTGACATAATCGTTAAGCGTCCTGCTACATCAAAGTCTTTATAGGAGGAGTTTTACTATGACATTATTATTAACAGTATTTGCAGCTGTAATCACAACAATCATTTGGTACAACCGCAAGAATGATGAAATGAAGCTTGGTGTTTTAATGTTTATGTTCTGGGGTGCTTCAATTATGTGGCTCGTAGATGCTATTTTTGAATATGCAGAGCTTAGAGCAGACTATTTTGCCCCAGCACTTGAAGACATGATTAACGATAGCTTTTTAGGTTTATCTGTAATCGCATTAGCACTTGTTATTTGGGTTGTTTATATTTTAATCAAGGATCCAAAGGGAACAGTTAGACGCGCAATCACAAGTAAATAATTTCAAAAATACACCCCAAGGTTTGATTGTTAAACCTTGGGGTAAATTTTTCTATTCAAGTTCTGCATCCAGTATCATCATAATTCTCTATCAGATTAACATTTACTAACAAAATAGTTTGAAATGATACCTCCTACACTATTGCCCGCAGTGATTACTAAAAGTCGTATAAACATGTCAGCTGAATAACTTCCAGCCATATTAAAGTAAAACATATCCGCTACACAGTGCTCCGAACCCACAAGAATAAATCCCATAACTGAAAGAATGATTGCTAAATATTTTCCTAAAACATGCTCATTCTTCTTATACTCATCTACTCCTATGAAAATAAAAATATTACAAATAATTCCCAGTAAAAATAGGCTAATAAATGAGTCTTGATTCTTAATCTGACATAATGCATTTGCCTTTTCGATTATTCCTTCTCCCTGTCGCGTGTTCTTAATAATAATTGAAAGAATAAGAGAACCGACAAAATTTCCGCACCAAATCAGCACAATATTTATAAGATTATTTTTCACCTTTCCTTCCAGCAAATAGCATACCTTTCCTGTAAATAAGCTAAAGTGCATTGTTAATACTAAAAACAAACCGATGCTGAAAAGAGCCGAGCCGACTATCTTATTGTCAACTGATAGAAAAATTAATCCGCCTAATCCAATAGAAAATCCAGCTAGAACTGAAGTTAGAATAGTTTTCCTATAATCCATAACAAAAATCCCCCTATACTGCTCCCAACAATATAGGGGTATTGTAACCTTTCTATGTGAAAATTTATTGTTTATTTTATGTTAAAAGCTCCCATTCCTGGGTATACTGCTGCATCACCAAGCTGCTCCTCAATTCTAAGAAGCTGATTGTACTTTGCAACACGCTCTGTTCTTGATGGGGCACCAGTCTTAATCTGGCATGTGTTAAGAGCTACGGCAAGATCCGCAATAGTTGTATCCTCTGTCTCACCTGAGCGGTGTGAAGATATTGCTGTATAGCCAGCCTTATGAGCCATCTTGATAGCTTCAAGTGTCTCTGAAACAGAACCAATCTGGTTGAGCTTGATAAGAATAGAGTTTCCACATCCATTTGCAATTCCCTTTGAAAGACGCTCTGTATTTGTAACAAACAAATCATCACCTACAAGCTGCACCTTATCGCCAAGCTCTGCTGTAAGCTTCTTCCAGCCTTCCCAATCCTCTTCATCAAGAGCATCCTCGATAGAGATAATTGGATACTTTTCAACAAGCTTCTTCCAATGCTCAATAAGCTGCTCAGATGTGTAAACTGTACCAGCCTTTGGAAGCTTGTACTCACCGACCTTTCCTGTCTTCCACTCAGAAGATGCAGCATCCATAGCGATTCTGAAATCCTTGCCTGGCTCATAGCCTGCCTTCTTAACAGCTTCAAGAATTGTCTCAATAGCCTCCTCATCAGACTTAAGTGCTGGAGCAAATCCACCCTCATCTCCTACTGATGTAGCAAGTCCTCTGTCCTTAAGAATTGCCGCAAGTGCATGGAAAACTTCTGCGCACCATCTAAGTGCCTCTCTAAATGAAGTTGCTCCAACTGGCATAATCATAAATTCCTGAACATCAAGTCCTGATGAAAGAGCATGGCATCCACCATTAACAATGTTCATCATTGGGACCGGAAGTCTGTTTCCATTAATTCCACCTAAAAATCTATAAAGAGGAATATCAAGAGCTGTTGCAGCTGCTCTACAGCAAGCAATGGAGGTCGCGAGAATTGCATTAGCACCAAACTTAGATTTATCCTTTGTGCCATCAGCCTTAATCATTGCTGCATCAATAGCATAGATATCAGACGCATCCATACCACAAATTGCATCTGCTATTGGCCCATTGATATTCTCAACTGCCTTAAGTACGCCTTTACCTAAATATCTATTCTTATCTCCATCTCTAAGTTCAAGTGCTTCGAACTCTCCTGTCGATGCACCCGATGGAGCCATTCCACGTCCCACTGTTCCATCTACAAGAGTAACCTCACATTCTACAGTAGGATTTCCTCTTGAATCCAGAATCTCTCTACCAACAACCTTTTCAATTTCTAAATAATCCATATAAAAACCATCCTTTCAAAAAGTTTTGCGAACTCCTTTTCAAGAGGTAGCAACTCTTATAAACGAAAAGGAGCTCTGCAATGATTTACACATCGGTTAGAATTATCTAACCAAAAGTAGAATAGCAGAACTCCTTTGATTACTCAAGAAATCTATCGTTATTTTATTGATTATTTTTATCGATTAGAACGCTTCTTCCAAAACCTGCTTCAAAGTATTTCCTGAAGCCTGAAGTGCCTCAATCTCATCAGCATTAAGCTTGATTGGAACAGAACCTTCCACACCATTTCTACCAACAATAGCTGGCATACTAAGCGCCACGCCATCAATTCCAAAGTCACCATGCTGAATACTTGAAATTGGAAGAATTGACTTTTCATCACGAATGATTGCCTCGCAGATTCTTCTAACACTCATGGCGATGCCGTAATAAGTTGCACCCTTCTTTTCGATAATGCCATAAGCACTATTCTTAACATCCTCAGCAATTCTCTTCATTGATTTCTCGTGCTCGAAATGTCCTCTCATCTCGCAGAAGTCATGAATTGGAATTCCAGATACATTTGCAGAAGACCATGCAGCTATCTCACTGTCACCATGCTCACCTATAATAAATGCGTGCACAGAACGGCTATCTACATCGAGATGCTCACCTAAAAGATATTTAAAACGAGCTGTATCAAGAACTGTTCCTGAGCCAAACACTCTATTCTCAGGGAAGCCACTGAGCTTTGCAGCCACTGATGTAAGAATATCTACAGGATTTGCAACAATAAGAAGAATTCCATCCTTATTGTACTTTGTAATCTCAGGAATAATAGATTTGAAGATTCCCACATTCTTCTTAACAAGATCAAGTCTAGTCTCACCAGGCTTCTGTCCTGCACCAGCGGTAACAACTACAACTGCTGCATCACCTGCGTCTTTATAATCACCTGCGTAAATCGACATTGGCTTTGCAAAAGGCAAACCATGACTGATGTCGAGCGCTTCGCCCTCTGCCTTATCCTTATTCACATCAATAAGAACCATCTCAGAGAATAATCCACTCTCCATCAGTGCAAAGGCTGATGCTGAACCAACAAAACCACAACCAACAACAGCTACTTTTCTTTCATTTAACTTACTCATGATTGTACCTCCTAAATTTCTTCTTTCAATTTACATCTTCATTCTAAAACTTATGGTAAACAAAGAGAGTTGCACATGCAACTCTCTAAATGATTCTATTTCTCATTAAGCTTTTAAAATAAATCCAACATACTATCCAGATATATTTCCTCGCGAACCTTAAGCTGATACTTTGGCTTTGTCATATAGTAAAGAAGAAATTCTAGGATAATTGCACTTCCAAGACTTCGTCCTTCAATTTTGAAATTCGTAAATCCGTTAGGCATGTAAATCTTTTGAATGTCATCCCGTCCAATAAAACCTGGATTCTTCATTGCCTCTGAAAATCTGTAGCCTATACTTGCATTAGGCGATACACATTCATGGTCAGGGCAATCCTCTCCCAGATTCTTTCTGCTGACGTTTTCATAGCAGCGCTTTCTATCGTAGCAATCATACCAGCAACACTCGTTACATAGGAATTCTACTTTTTCTTTTTGCTGTGCTGTTAGTGCATTAAGCTTTTCAAATTCCTTGTTCAGTCTGAAATCGGGAACCACAAAACGGTAATCTTCATGGTCTAGTTCTTTTTCAAACTCACCAAAATCTGTCATGACCTTGGTGGTGGAAGATACAAAATAATAATTTGGATAGTGCTCTTTTAAATAATTTAATAACAAGTCCGAGTGAACAATTATTCCATTATCCACATTAGTGTCATTAAAAAATAGCTCGCACAAGTAATTACATCTTTTGTCAGAGAGATGCTCCTCCCTTAGTAGTGAATTGCTGAAAGTGAGACGGGCAGAAATGCCATATTCCTTCATCAAATCCGCTACACTCTCAGGCGACTCATCTCCAAATCCAACACGACCGCCACCCCAGATACAATCCGCAGGCGCTCCATAAATCGAACCTATTTCACACCAATCATAAAACCACTCCCTGTGGTGACGATACAGTGGCAGAAACACTTTATATAATTCATAAAACTCAAATAAACCTGGAAGATGATAGTAAGCTTTCATATTTTTTATCCTAATACTGTCTATATATTAAATTTATCAAATATATCCACTACTCAAACTCCACATCATCCATTATTTTTTCTATGTCTTCCATAGAAAATCCTTCCTCTTTGACAAAATCTTCAAATGAAGAAGTCTTATTATTATTTCTTTCTTCAGCAAGCTTTTTGAGATAATACTCTTCAAAGACAGAGAAATATCTTTCCAATGCTGCTATTCTGCTCTGTGTTTTTCGATACTCCTCTACTGAAATCACAACAGCTGTAGGCTGATTATTTTTAAGAACAATATATTCTTTATTATTTTTAGCAACATCAGAAAAAATCTTTCCTGCCTTGCCCTGACTAAAATCTGAAATTGGAACCAATTGCTCTGTAAACTCTGCAAATGCTACACTCATATGACACCTCCTACAATATATTTACATTATAATATCCATTAATATTTTAATCAATATTTACATATATATTTGACAATCTTTTCACGCAAATCATATATAATAAAAGTCCCATCAGGCTATTAATTGCTTGATGGGACTTTAAAACATCACATATTCATTTTATTTCACAACACAATTATTTCCACCATTTGCCCAATCCAAAATTGGTCTGGCGTCGGGTGCAAAAAGCTTATCCTTAGGAATCTCATCTTTGGCAAAGAATCTATGCTCTAAAACTTCAGAATCTTCATCTGAGATAGTTCCTTCATAAGCAGTAGCTTTAAAGATAACAGCAAGAGAATACACGATATCTCCATTAGGATAATGAATCACTCGATCCTCACCTGAATATAATCCAAACAACTCTGGGTCAAGAAGCTTTATGCCAACTTCCTCAAAGACTTCTCTTTTAACAGCATCTACATAAGTCTCCTGAAGTTCAAGTGCACCACCTGGCACACACCAAAGTCCATTGTCACTTCTCTTTTGTAAAAGAACCTCACCCTTTTCATTTTCTAATAAACATCCACATCCTACAGTCATGAGCATCTCATGACCCACTACTTTTCTTAAATCTTTAAGGTAATTCATAGTCATCAAACCTTTCCTAAATTTATCATAATTATTCTATAATAATTTAGAAGAATTATCATTATGCAGATTGTTTTTATACCATTTATTCACCCCAAACTTCTTCATCTATTTCTTTGACCAGCTTGAGCTTAGCCCACTGTTCTTCTTCTGTAAGCTTATTTCCAATCTCACATGAAGCAAATCCGCACTGTGGGCTTAGGTAGAGTCTGTCTAATGGGACATACTTGGCAGCCTGATTGATTCTCTTAATTACCTGTTCCTTATCTTCAAGCTTAGGTGATTTAGTAGTGATAAGGCCAAGCACAACAAAATCACTCCACTATTTTTTTACAAATGTAAAGGAGATGATTTGTATGCCCCAGAAGTTCACGCTTTTCAGAGAATGCAAGGTACCAATTTTTGAAATTCTCAAAATCTTCCTCTGGAATCGCAAAATCAAGTCTGTGTTCAATTGGCTCAATCAAACCATCAACACCTGCTGTGGTTATCCATTCCACTGGCTTTCTTTCAAACATCTTTTCAAAATCCACCACATCATAGCC
>JAFYYE010000259.1 GCA_017557715.1 Pseudobutyrivibrio sp. | reverse complement strand
TGTTTATAGGTGTCTTTTCTACTCCTAGGAAATGACTAAGAGCATTTTCAAGTCTTGGTTTTCCATCCCACTTAAGACCATTTAACATATCTTTTATTGGGTTATAGGAATTCTGATTTGCAATAACTCTGATAGCACGCTCTATCATTCTGTCTACGTGAAGATCATAGTTCCTTTCCAGATAAATGATAATGTTATCTATATCTGTGTCTGTAAGAGACCTTCCATTTCTGTTCCAACCAAGGTCTTTAACAATATCAATGCCTCCGCTTAACTCATTTTTCTTAATAGCACCTGCCAAAAGAGAATCATTTTCCATCACTAAGGTGCAGTTATTATTTGTCTGCTTGATTTTCCCTTTAGCATCCTGTTCAAGCTTTGATGTCCATTCTTCGGATTCATCTGTATCTGTTATTAGTGTATATCCGTTGCTTTTAAAGAGTGCTTCAAGCACTTTAGCATCCTGCGGACTTAAATTTAGTGATTCGTTTTTCAATTTTAGAAACCTCCTTGTCAAATGTTTTAATAAAGTCAATTTGTTCTTTCATTGTTCCGTAGGTCAGCTCATCAATCATTGCATCGATACGGTCAAAGTTATTGAGTGCTTCCAGGAAAAGAGGATTTGCATTATCAAGATTCATATCATCTGGAACTAGTTCTCTTTTCCATTTAAGAAGTAGACCGTGATACTCATGCAAAATAAAAAGAGCATCACGACGATTCTTCGCAAATGCTCTTTCGAGTTCCTTCTTGTGTTCAATTTCCTTTTTCTTTTCTTTTACTATTGATGAATAGCTATAACTATCGCTCTTGGGATTTAAGTTAAAGTCTAAGCAGATTTTCTTTGCAGCATCAATAGGACTTAAGTTGTAAAGCTGTTGGACAATGTTAATTACATCACCATGTGCTCCACAGCTGAAGCAGTAGTAATAATCTTTATTAAGCTTCATACTAGGGTGTCTATCCTTATGGAAAAGACAGCAACACATTTTATTATTGTTGTAGTTGATACCATAAAAAGAAGCGGCTTCCTCAATGGAAACAGCTGACTTGATCTCTGTAAAATAATTCAATTGTTATTCCTCCTATCGACCTAATTCGTATTTGCGTTTTTTAGTTACTTGATGAACCGGAATGTTAGTCGCAGGCTTTTTAATCATTTCTTCTGCAATCTTTCTTATCTTATAGGCTTCACTAGCTATTACCTTGCAGTCTTTATAAAGTTGTTGCTTTTGGGATTTAGATTTCTCAAGATTGCTTAAATTGATTTTTGCAATTTCCCAGTTTGGCTTTCTGCCGTACCAATAATTATCAAGCATTCGTTTGGCTAAATGATATTTATCAAGTGCATCTCTATGTTCAGCCACATACTTCTCTTGGTTCCTCTTTAAACGAAAAGAAAACTGCTTGTCATAGATAGGTTTTGTTTCAGCCAACATTTGACGATAGCGAAATGCATCCTTGATTTTAGAAATCTTTTTATCAATCTCTGAAATATCCACCTGAAGTTCATTAACTTTTCCATATGATGCATGAACAAAATCCTTAAGTTCTTCAAAAGTGCTAATGTTGTTTTGGGATAAGAAAAATATCACAGCAGCTCTTTCCTTTAAATTTTTTACCTTTGCTTTGTTACTCCATGCATTGATATAGCGCTTGTCATAATAATCAGAAACAAGCTCACCAAGTGATGGAACGTATATTTTTTGCTTATGACATTCTTTTATGAAATTTGAGAGCCATTCAGAGATATCAATAAGGTTTGTAGATAGCTTTTTAATCATTTCATTAAAAGCCTTTATCCTGCGGTTCTCATCACCGATTTCAGTTTTAATCCCCTTTGCTTCCATTGCTCTTACCTGAGGTCCTTCATGAATAGTTGGAAGTAGCTCAAGTCCTTGGGCAGAATAAGAACGATGGTCTATTCTGCAATCAAGTCCCTTTTCTTCAAATGCCTTATTAAAGATATCTGCATAAGCTTTCCTCCAGGCATCAAGCGTTTCAGGATCTCCCCAGTCAGTTGTCGGTACAGATTTAAAATCATATTTGCCATTTGGCTTTTTAATTCTTTCGCCATTCTCATCAATAAGATATTCTCGCTTTTGTTTTTCTCCCCAGGTTCCATCTTCATTAAGAGGACGTATGGGAATTAGCATGTGAACATGTGGATTTGGGATGCCACCATGTTTATCTGGATCATGAATTGCATAATCTACAATCATTCCTTTTGATAAGAAGTTTTCCTTAATGAATTTTTGGGCAATTTCTAAGTTTTCTTCATAGCTCAATTCATTTTGGAGAGAAAAATCAAAAGTGTAACATAGCTGAGCTTTAGGATGTTTTTCAATTACTTCAAGTTCATTAAATAATACTTCACGGTCATGCAATCTTTCTGGCGCATAATCAGGAAGTAGAAGTTCTGTAAAGAGCACGCCATGCTTTTTGGTGTAATCATGGACATCGCCATAGTAGTCATCAATGAGTCTTGTTCCTGTAATATATGCATCGCTTGCCAAACAACTTTGTCCTTTTCCTCGACTAACTTGAGATACATGAAAATGATAAAGTGCCATTTAGTTTTCCTCCTTTACTTTGGCTAGTAGTTTGCTGACAAGTTCCTTTATCTTCGGATAAGAAAAAAGAGCATCACAGAATGCCATGAACTGGTTATCTGTTAGCTCTTTTGTTTCAGGAAGAAGTGATTCAATGTGACCTGCTCTTGTGCATAGCCTGTGTGTTCTTCGTTTTCTTTCCTGCTTCTTCTGATATTCAATTCTGTTTTCTAGTAAAGTGACTTTGTGTTCAAGCTGTTCACAACGCTTTAGCGTTTTTTGATGAATGGCCTCCGCTTTTTCATAGTCTGATAGTGCTTTTGTTAGTTTGGAGCTAATAGTATAGCCCTCTACAATCGTTTCTTTGTTTTCCATAATATTGGTTCCTTTCATATTTTTGTTAATAGTGTCTTGCACGATTGCCTGCAATCCCGGAGCGACAGCGAACGCAAAATCGACGAAGTCGGGAAGACTTTTGCGAAGGCAAAACGCACATACCTCTTGAAGAGGTATAGAAGTGCGCCCTTATTAAAATAAGGGGCTTTAGCAAGTCTCCACTTTGGGGCTTCTAATAGATAATACGGATAAAAACTGAGGCAGGTCTCAAATCAAACAAAGATGAAAATATTGGAGAATTATGGAAACTGAATTGGGATTTTCTTTCAAATATGAAAATGTTACAATAGGATGAAACATTCGTTTGGAGCGTTTTTATAAGGGAGATTATTAATGGATGTTATGGAATTAGATGTCTTTTTGCCTGAAGATAGACCAAAAAGACTTGAGCAATTAAGAAGAAAAAAAGGTTTAGATAAAGGTGATGTTGCTAAGGCTATCGGAGTAAGCAATGCCACCTATGGAAGAATGGAATCAGGTGGTGTAGATTCAATCACTGGAAAAAGCTTAAAAGCTTTAGCTGACCTTTATAATGTCTCTACTGACTTTATTTTAGGATTAACTGATAATCCAGAGCCTTTCTATCATGATATAGGTGAGCTTGGTTTATCTGCTGAAGCAGTCAAGCATTTGCTGACTGATAATGTAAATCCTGATGTTGTAAATGAGCTATTACTTAATAAAAACTTTCGTCAAGCAACAAAGTCTATGGCAATTTACTTTTCAGGACAGATGGATGAAACGTACAAGATTAGAAATGATTTGTTAAGCTGCACCGCTGAGTTTTTGGAAGATGAAGTTGACATCAATGAAATAACTGATGTTGAAGAATTTCAAAATGACATTAAAGAAATAAAATCTCAAAAGTTTACTGCTTCAAGATATGAATTTGACCAGATTATCCATAGAATAGAAGCTGCTGTTCGAGAAATCAAAAAGAAATCTGAGGAAGAAATAAAAGCCAATGGCCTAAATCGTACTTCTGACTTAAATAGAAAAGTATTCAATACATTCGTAGAAGAATATAAGGGGAAATCTAAGAAAAATCTATCTACTGATGAAAAGATTGACATAATGATGACTGCTACTGAAAAGTCATTATTGGAGCAGGGAGCAAATGAAAAAATGGTAAAGGCATTAAGAACACCAATAAGATGGTTCTATAAGGTGGTGGCTCTTTTTGATAAGAAATAATGAAAAGAAGCCTTACACACAATGAACGTCTAAGTCGATTTAATCAAGAGCTTTGTACCAAAATTCAATCTGGTGATGACAATGCCAAACAGCTCCTCATTCTTGCTAACAAAGGTCTTGTTATAGCAAATGCTATCCTAGTAGAAAAGGAATACTCCCTAAATTCTAATCCCTATGGAGGCTGGGATATTGAAGATTTAATACAGGAAGGATATCTAGCTCTGATAGATGCAGCACTTTCATTCTCGCCAGAAGCAGGCGCTAAATTTTCAACATACGCTACTGAAGTTATAAGAAATAAGATGCGTGATGTAGGGCGAAGAACGTTTGGAACATTTGAGAAGCATTCAGTTGATGATGGTCTTACAAATATCTTTCTGGACGATGATCCTGCTAATGGGTACAGAGATGAGTACATCGGACAGCTAACTGCTGAAGCAAGTGTTGACAGTCACCGTGATCCTACAGGTGAGTTGGCTGTTCACAGAACTATGCTCCTTAAAATGCTAATCAGATTGCAGGATTTACCTTCAGATGCGAGAAAAGTCCTCACCTATCACTATGGCTTTAGCCTGAGAGAAGGAAGGACGCTTGAAGCTACAGCTAGGCATTTTAATAAATCTAAAGAAACTGTTAAAGGTATCGAGCAGAGCAGTTTACAGCATTTGAGAGTAGCCATGAATGATTATTCGGTCACATGAAAGTATTTTATGCTCAATTTTATATAATTGATTATTTATATAATCTAAATATAATAAATACACAAATATAGAATAATGTGTATTAAACACGAAAATT
>JAFYYE010000258.1 GCA_017557715.1 Pseudobutyrivibrio sp. | reverse complement strand
GGCAGGTAGGAATGTGAGCCTGATAAACCCTGTTCACCGGAAATACTCTGAAGGCCTTCCTGTGCATAGCTCTGCAGCTCTCCTCGTCCTCATCATAGAAAGGACTTCCATGCTGATATACCATGATGCCATCTTCCTTGAGAGCACGGTAACAGCTACCGTAAAACTCTCTGGTGAAAAGACCTTCTGCATATCCAAATGGGTCTGTTGTATCATTAATAATCAAATCGTATTTATCTCTGCATCGACGAAGGAATCTCAGACCATCCATATTTGTAACGGTTACTCTCTCATCATCAAAACCCTTTGCTGTCTCAGGAAAAAATTCCTTGCTGATCTCAACAAACTTCTCATCCTGCTCAACCACATCAATATGCTCTATTTCTGGGTACTGAGTGAGAACTCTGGCTACGCCACCATCTCCTCCACCAATAATAAGCACCTGCTTAACGTTTGGATGGACAGCCATTGGCACGTGAACTACCATCTCGTTATAGATAAATTCATCTGCCTCCGAGAAAATAATCTCACCATCTAACACAATCATCTTTCCCAGCTCCTGTGTTTCAAACACATCAATTTGCTGGTACTCACTTTGACCACTATATAATTGTTTATTTACACGGATGCTCGTCTTAACGTGCTCCGTTTCCATCTGTGAAAACCAAAAATCCATTATTTTATTACACTGATAAGCTCAACTGTAGGGTCCTTTGTTCCCTGCAAGCTGCACCCCTTCTCCTTTGCAAACTCTATATATTCTATGATTTCTTTTGTGATGCTCTCCCCTGGAGTCAGAATTGGAATGCCTGGTGGATAACACATTACAAGCTCTGCGCAGATTCTTCCATCAGTCTCTTTAAGAGGTAGTTGAACCTTGTCTGCGTAAAATGCCTGTTGCGGAGTCATTACATTCTCTGGTTGGATAAACTCTCCGCAATACAAATCACTTGAATCCTTTTCATAAAGACGCTTTATATCCTCTAAAGCACCCACTAATCGCTCTATATCCTGAATTCTATCTCCAATAGAAATGTATGCTAGAATATTTCCTATATCTCCAAACTCAATCTGAATATCATATTCGTCTCGGAGTAAGTCATATACCTCTATACCAGTGAGCCCAATCCCTTGAGTGTAAACTGACAGCTTTGTGACATCGAAATCATATACACTATCGCCATCAATCAACTCCTTACCATAAGCATAGAAGCCTCCAATTTCATTAATTTCGCTACGGGCATACTCAGCCATTCGAGCCACCTTTTCAAAGGACTCCTCTCCTCTTAACGCGAGATTCCTTCTGGATAAATCCAAGCTGGAAAGCAATAGATATGATGCACTAGTAGTCTGAGTAAGATTTATTATCTGTCTTACATACTCAGCATCCATATTTTCACCGCAAAGCAAAATAGAGCTTTGTGTAAGGCTTCCCCCAGATTTATGCATTGATACAGCTGCCATATCTGCTCCAGCAGCCATTCCTGAAATTGGTAAATTATCATTAAAATAAAGATGTGTTCCGTGAGCCTCATCTGCCAAAACCTTCATACCACGCTCATGGGCAATCTTTACTATTTCTTTTAAATTCGAACAAATACCATAGTAGGTTGGATTGTTAATAAGAATAGCCTTGGCATCTGGATTTTCATCCATAGCCTTGCGCACTTCTTCAACTTCTACTCCAAGGGCAATTCCAATTTCTGGATTTACCTTTACTTCTACATATATTGGTACTGCTCCACAAAGCACCATTGCATTAATAACACTCTTATGGACATTTCTTGGAATAAGAATTTTGTCCCCTGCCTTACATACAGACAAAATCATTGTCTGTACTGAGCTGGTAGTACCATTTACCATAAGAAATGCATATGCCGCTCCAAAGGCATCAGCTGTGAGTTCTTCTGCCTCTTTTATAACAGAAATAGGATGTCCTAAATTGTCCAGTGGTTTCATAGAATTTACATCCAGTCCAACGCACTGTTTTCCCAGTAAATCTACAAGCTCAGGATTCCCTCTTCCTCGCTTATGGCCGGGAACATCAAAGGGTACAACCCTCTTTCTTCTAAACCGCTCCAATGCTTCACAAATAGGAGCAGATTTCTGTTCGTATTTCTTCATTTACATTACCTTTTTCCTTTTACTCATGAAGGTCTCAAATCCCCACAATTATCAAAAAATAAGGCGGGAGACTCAAAAAATCATCACCCGCCCATTATATATTAATTTATCTATAAGTGTTACTATTTTTATTTGTTTTTTTATGATTTTTTACCAAGAATAATATCTCTTAGTAATTCTCACTTCTAACCTCGAAATATGCCTGTGGATGTTTGCATACTGGGCATACCTCAGGAGCCTCTGTTCCAACTACGATGTGACCACAATTGCGGCATTCCCACATTGTAACTCCGCTCTTCTTAAACACTTCCATAGCCTCTACATTATTGAGAAGCTTACGATAACGTTCTTCGTGTTCCTTCTCAATAGCTGCTACTCCTCTAAACTGTGCAGCAAGCTCTGTAAAGCCTTCCTCTTCTGCATCCTTAGCCATGCGCTCATACATATCTGTCCATTCAGCATTCTCACCTTCTGCTGCATGAAGAAGATTTTCTGGTGTTGTACCAACCTCTCCTAATGCCTTAAACCAAAGCTTTGCATGCTCCTTCTCATTGTCAGCTGTCTTTAAGAATAATGCGGCAATCTGCTCATAACCTGCCTTCTTAGCTACTGATGCAAAATAAGTGTATTTATTTCTAGCCATTGACTCTCCAGCAAAAGCCTCCCAAAGGTTCTTTTCTGTTTTTGTACCTGCGTATTTGTTTTCTGCCATTTTTTGAATCCTCCTTTTACTGTTACAAGCTTTTTAGCTTTAAACTTT
>JAFYYE010000257.1 GCA_017557715.1 Pseudobutyrivibrio sp. | reverse complement strand
GCTAAAAGTTGCTTGGTATCTTTAGGTAAGCAATATCCACCGTATCCAAAACTAGGGTTATTATAATGGCTTCCTATTCTTGGATCCATGCACACTCCATCAATAATCATCTGTGTGTTAAGCCCTTTAGTCTTAGCATAAGTGTCAAGTTCATTAAAGTACGATACTCTTACTGCAAGATATGTATTTGCAAAAAGCTTGATTGCCTCAGCTTCAGTAGGATATGCAATTAAAATAGGAATATTCTGTTCAGGTAAACCTGCTCTCTTTTCTTCGGTTCGCGCACCTTCAAGAAGAAGATTTGCAAACATCTCTGCTTCTTCTTTTTGATTGTCCTCAGCACCTACAACAATTCTACTTGGATGAAGATTATCATAAAGCGCTTTTGATTCACGTAGAAATTCTGGACTAAAGATAATGTTGCTTATTCCATATTTTTCTTTTACGCTATCTGTATATCCAACAGGGATTGTTGATTTGATAACCATCAAGACATTCGGATTAACCTTAAGCGTCCATTCAATAGCATCTTCAACAGCACTGGTATCAAAAAAATGATGTTCGTCATCATAGTTGGTAGGGGTAGCAATAATAACTAACTCTGCAGAACCATATGCTTCTTCTTTATTTGTTGTCGTATGAAGATTGAGTTTTCTCTCACCATTTCTTGTTTCTTCAAAAAATCTTTCAATTTCATCATCTTGTATAGGACTAAAGAACTTATTAAGCTTATCCGCTTTTGCTTCTGTTGTAGTAATCGCAGTTACCTCATGATTTTGAGCTAACAAAACCGCTAAACTTAATCCAACATATCCAACGCCAGCAACTGTAATTTTCACTTTTCTAATCCTCCGTAATATTCTTTATACCAAATTGCAAATTTTTTTAATCCATCTTTAATACCAATAGTTGGTCTAAAGCCATAATCTTCCTCTAGCGCTTTTGAATCAGCAAATGTAATAGGTACATCCCCAGCCTGCATTCCTACCAGTTCGCGATGGCCTTCGAAATCATAACCCTTAGGTAATACTCCTGCGTTAACTAATTCTTCTTGAAGCGTTGCAACATAATCTAAAAGATTTTCAGGTTCTCCACCGCCGATATTATAGATAGCATATGGTGGAATCGGAAGTCCATCTTCTCCAATTTGCTTTTGAGGAGCTCCTTGCATTACGCGATAAACACCTTCTACTATGTCATCTATATATGTAAAGTCGCGCTTCATATTTCCATAATTAAAGATTTTTATTGTCCCATCTTTTGCTAAGGTATTTGTAGCCGAGTAATAAAACATATCCGGTCTTCCTGCAGGTCCGTAAACTGTGAAAAATCTAAGTCCTGTAGATGGAATATTATATATTTTTGAATACGAATGTGCTATCAGCTCACAAGATTTTTTCGTTGCAGCATATAAACTAACGGGATTGTCAACTTTATCTTCTACTGAAAAAGGTACTTTCTTGTTTCCACCGTATACTGAACTGGAAGAAGCATAAATTAAATGTTCTACCTCATGATACCTGCATGCTTCCAATATATTATAAAAACCAATAATATTTGATTCTATATATACATCAGGATGATCAATTGAATATCTAACTCCTGCTTGAGCAGCTAAATTTACAACTATCGACGGTTTATATTCTTCAAATATTTTGTTAATAAGTTGTTTATCAGCCAAATTGCCCTTTATAAATACATGTTTAACTGAACTTTTCTCCGCTATTTTTTCTATCAATCCAAGTCTGTATTCTTTTAATTTTGGATCATAGTAATCATTCATAGAATCAAAAGAAATAACAATTCCCGCTGTCATTTCTTTTAATAAACGAATAACAAGATTAGCTCCTATAAATCCAGGACTACCTGTAACCAATATTGTTTTTTCATTCAAATCAATTTTAGTTTTAGACATTTTCTAGTATATCCTCATTCATGAATATATATTTGAGAGGGGAAAATAAGTTAAGAAATACCGCCAAATATTTTCACCAATTTATTTTGAATATGGCAATCGGAGAAGAACCATTCTTATTGGCTTTTAGGCTAAATCAAGAAACCGCTATTAATTTTTCTTTTTATTCCCTATCTCCCAGTATATTGTGTCTATTATTACATTAATGTGAAAACTCAAATAATTACTTTATTATCTTCACTTTATATAAACCCACAATATGACATTTTATTGTAACATATATAGAGCTTATGTTCAATAAACACAAACCTATTAATTTTAGCAAAAACAAAGCGTTTATTCAAGTTTTTTATCAAGCTATTAAAAAAGATTTCCAACAATGGAAATCCCTTTTACTGAAACTTTATAACTTCATCACAAATATCCAAAACCGATGCTCTATGAGTAATGATTATTACTGTTTTGTTGGTCATTGATCTGAGATTCTGCAATACGTGTTTTTCTGTTTCTTCATCCAATGAACTTGTCGCTTCATCCATGAGAAGAATTGGTCTTTCAGAGAAGATGGCTCTAGCGATAGCCAAACGTTGCATTTGGCCTTCGGATAAGCCTGTTCCTCTCTCTCCTAACAGAGTATCTACTCCATCTTCCAGTTCATATACAAATGCTTCTGCGTCTGCTATTCGAAGCGCATTTCTAATCGCTTCTTCGTCCTGCATTTTTGAACGATTTGCAAAACCAACTATTTCTCTTATTGTACCGCTCATCAGGAAGTTGCCCTGCGGAACAAAAGCAAACAGTTTTCTCCATTTTTTTGTGAGCGGTTCAGATTTACCCGATACAGATATTAATGCTTCACCTTTATCAGGCTTATAAACACTCATCAATATTTTTAATACTGTTGATTTGCCACAACCACTGTGACCGACGAAAGCCACATACTGCCCCTTATTTATCTGCATAGAGAAATCACTTAAGGCTACAGGCATGTTTTCTTTGCTTAGCTCAAAACTGCTGCTGGAAGCAGGAAAATAGGTATATTCAACATTTTTAAGTTCTATTTTTTCAAAGTTTTCATCGTATAATTTTTGTATTTCGTCAGTTTGAAGGCATTCTTCATTCGCTGATGTTTCTTCGCCTAACTGATTTACTTCCATCAGTCTTTCAGCACTGGCTATAGTTGTATAGATACGGGGTATTACACCCGTCATACCAACTATAGGCGTCTGTAATTGATTTACAAGCTGAGTAATGGCTAAAAGAGTACCATAGCTGATAGTATCGTTTAATATTCCATAACCACCATAGCAAACGCCAAGGATATACATTGCATTCATTGATAAGCGAAATCCCATACTTGTAAGGCTTGTAAACATTATACGTTTCATTCTCTTTTTCTTGTGCTCGTTCATATGCATTTTTGCATCTTCAAGAGCCTGTTTTTCCAATGAAAATGAACGAATCAATAAAAGGCTGACAATATTTTCCTG
>JAFYYE010000256.1 GCA_017557715.1 Pseudobutyrivibrio sp. | reverse complement strand
GATTTAAAAGAAGATACCTGTCAGGAAAACTTAGATATTTTAAAAGAAGTACTAGAGGTTATTAAACCATTCGAAGAACAGTTTAAAAAGAAAATTAAAGTCTTTTTAGGTGGTGGAATCTTTACTGGAAAAGACATTGCTGAGGCTATCAAAACAGGTGCCGATGGTGTTCAAATTGGCACAAGATTTATCGCCACAGAAGAATGTGATGCTTCCACTGCTTTCAAAGAGGTTCTTGTAGATGCAAAGGAAGAAGATATCCGTATCATAAAAAGTCCTGTTGGAATGCCTGCCAGAGCAGTTTACACTCCGCTACTTCAAAGTCTTGATAACGGTAAAAACTTCTTTGCTAAAAGATGCAATGGTTGCCTGAAGGCATGTCCAAAGGGAGATAAAATTCCTTACTGTATCAGCCGCGCTCTTATCGCTGCTGTGGAAGGCAATAAAGAAGAAGGCCTTTTCTTTTGTGGAGAAAACGCCTTCCGCATTGACAAAATTACAACTGTCAAAGATTTAATTGACGAGCTACTTACTGACTATCAAAGCAGTATGTTGTCGACTCATTTAGCTTAGTGAACAAAATACTTTTTTAATCTGGCCAGGCCATCCTCCAGGGTGGCCTTTGTGCATGCCACATTCATACGAAGGAAATCCTTTCCGCATTCACCATAGGCTGTTCCTGCGGACAAATAAAGACCTGTTTCTTTTCTAATCTTAGATGCCAGTTCATTACTAGGAATTCCTGTAGCACTCACATCTATCCAAAGAAGATAAGTAGCATCCCCACGAACTACGTAAAGCTGAGGGATGTTTTCATCCACAAATGCCTCCACTCTTCTTCTGTTTTCAAATAGATATTCTCTTAATTCATCAAGCCATTGGCCACCATGATTAAATGCAGCCACTGCAGCGTGTGCGGCAAATACATTTGGCTCTGCCACCTCGTCGGTATTGATTCCACGCCAAACCTTGTGACGTAAAAATCTATTAGGAACAAAAATAGCTGCGGTCTGAATGCCTGGAATACTAAATGTCTTAGTAGGTGCAATGCAAGTGATGCTCACATCTTTACAATCCTCGGAGACGCTGGCAAAAGGAACATATTCCTTGCCTGGCTCTACTAGGTCACAGTGAATTTCATCTGAAATAACTGTAACGCCATATTTTGCAGCAAGCTCTCCAACCTTTGCCAAATCCTCCCTGCTCCAGATTTTACCAACTGGATTGTGAGGATTACAAAGAATCATAAGACTGGCCTGAGGATCTGACATTTTTTCTTCCAAATCCTCAAAATCCATTTTAAAGATTCCGTCCTCATAATGCAAAGGGTTCTCTAAAGGTCTGCATCCATTATTGATAATGCTGTTAAAGAAAATATTATATACAGGTGTCTGAATAATCACCTTTTCATTTGGAGTAGTGAGCTTTCTAACTATAGATGAAATAGCAGGAATAACACCTGTGCAAAACATTAGCCACTGCTTTTCGATAGTGATGCCGTGGCGATTTTTCCACCAGTTAATATATGCCTGATACCAATCGTCGTTCACATCAGTGTATCCAAACACGCCCTCTGCAACACGCTTCTGAAGTGCTTCGATTATATCTGGTGCAGTCTGAAAATCCATATCAGCAACCCACATAGGAAGCTCATTTTCGGCCACATCCCACTTCATAGAATCCGTTCCACGACGATTTACATCCAAATCAAAATTGTATTTTCCCATTAATTCCAGTCTCCTAATTTTTGTTTCTTCTCCACTCTACGATTTCTTCTGTCTTACCAATCTGCTTGCAGTTGATAACAGTTTTTGATGGATCAACCAAATCTGGCTCCACAATAAGATGCTCGATTTCTGGTGCATTAATTGTACCGCTGATTGGGTTAAATACACTATCAATCTTTGTAGTAATATTCGCATTTACGTTTTCAACATACTCAAAAGCAAGTGTTGTATTGATAAGCTTGCAATTTTCCATTTCAAGATTATCAATGTAACAGAAGCCCTGTAAGCTCTCGATTGTACAATTTACAAACTTGAGATTCTTAGAATTCCATCCTAAGTACTCTCCGCAAATATATGAATCATATACTGTAACGTTTTCTGTGTTCCAGAAGCTATCCTTTGAAAGCAACACAGAATTTCTTATAGTAATATTTTTTGCTCCATCAAAAGAGTAATTGCCATCAAGCTTGAATCCATCAATCTCGATATTTTCTGAGTTCATAGCAAAGTAGCTTCCCTTTGCATAAACATTAGAAAGCTTGATATTCTTACAATTCCAGAATGTCTCTTCAGCATTTGTAAGCTGAACATTTTCAAGTGTAACTCCATCGCAGCGACGGAAATTCTTTGGTGCTGTGATAAATGAATCCTTCACGTAGATATCGTTTGTATACCACACACCTGAACGGCCCATCTCAAGCCAATTACATCGCTCTATCTTGACATTATTTGAATACCAGATAGGATACTTATATTTGAACTGAGAATCATAGACTTCGATATTCTTACTTTCCTTTAAAGGAGATTCTCCCTCATCAAATATCGAATCGTAGATACAAGCCCCATCCTCTGCATAAAGAGCACGTTCTCCCTTAAAAAACTGCTGTCTATATTCTTTCATGTATTAATTCCTCCAAAATAACTACTACATAATATATCACTGAAGTGTGTTTAATCTAAGTAAACAACTTGAATATATTATAATCTATTTCCAATTTGGAAGTATATCATCTAATTTCGGTTTTGTAAAATTAAATTGCCTTTAATGTTTATTAACAAATTCTTAAATCACCAGATAAATGTTTACAACGAAAAAAGAGATGCCCTCTCAGGCATCTCCCGAATAGCATTATTTATTTGAACTAATACCAACAACCTTTAATGTATTTCTAGCAACAAACTCAGTTTGAATCCCCTTAAGCTGTAAGTCCTCAGCTCTTCTGTACAGATCTTCTGCACCAGTACATTTAATGATTTCACCAATTGCCATTCTCTTCTTCCTCCCCGGGTTATTTTTTATATTTTGCTCGCCTAATCTAAGTAAGTGTCCCGCGAACATCCTTATAATAGGTGGAAAAAGGGGATTTGTCTATACAAATACTGTGAACAATTTGTGAATTCTGTGAAATCGTTTTCGGAAACCGGTTGCGCCTGACAGTATGTCAAATGTTTGATATACTGGCGTTCAATGGAAACTTATTTTAGGCAATTGTTTTTCTATAAAATGAAAAAGTACCTGTGTCATTTTGACACAAGTACTTTTTATATATGGAATAATTATATTAGTTGTCTATTTTATCGCTTAACTCTGGCGCCTGCTCCACCCATAATTGCCTCTACTTCAGCGCATGTTGCCATTGTAGTATCACCAGGTGTAGTCATGGCAAGAGCGCCGTGAGCTGTTCCATATTCTACTGCTTTTGCAGCATCGCCTGTAGTCATAAGACCATAAACAAGACCTGATGCAAAGGAATCTCCACCGCCTACACGGTCAAGAATTTCAAGTCCCTTATAATCCTTAGCCTTGAAAATTTCTCCATCAGCCCAGCAAAGTGCAGACCAGTCATTTACTGTAGCAGTCTTTACTGTACGAAGAGTGGTAGCAACCACCTTAAAGTTTGGATAAACCTTGGCAGCCTCATCAATCATCTTCTTATAGCCTTCGATGTTAAGCTCCTTAAGATTTGCATCGTTACCTTCAATTTCAAAACCAAGGCAAGCTGTGAAATCTTCCTCATTACCAATCATAACATCAACATACTTGGCAATCTCTTTATTAACTTCCTGAGCCTT
>JAFYYE010000255.1 GCA_017557715.1 Pseudobutyrivibrio sp. | reverse complement strand
CAACGTTGCATTTTTAATTGCATTTGTTGTTGTATGGATTCTTTTTTCTGCTGCCATTCACAAAGCCAAAAAAGAATTTATTCATTAAAAAATAAGCATAACATCACCTAGTATTCACATAAGTGTAGGATACTATAATTCAAAGTGTACCATTCATTCAGGAGGCTTATATGAAGAAGATTTTGGTAGTTGATGACGAGGAAAAGATTCGTTCAATTATTCGTAAGTATGGTGAATTTGAAGGATATGAAGTGTCTGAGGCTTGCGATGGTATGGATGCTATCGAAAAGGTAAAGGCCAATAGTGATTACGATGTTATTATTATGGATGTTATGATGCCAGAGCTGGATGGTTTTTCAGCCTGCAGTGAAATCAAAAAAATAAAGGATATTCCTGTTATTATGCTTTCGGCCAGAGGCGAGGAATACGATAGAATTCATGGTTTTGAGTCTGGTGTAGATGATTACGTAGTTAAGCCATTTTCACCAAAAGAGCTTATGATGCGTGTGAATGTTGTTACAAGTAGAAGCAAGCCGGATTCAAGCGCTGCTATGGATATATTTAGATATGAGGGACTTGAAATCAATTTCACAGCCCGCACAGTTTCTATCGATGGAAAGCGAATAGACATGTCGCCAAAGGAATATGAGTTATTGTTCTATTTGGTTCGCAATAAAAATATCGCACTTGAACGCGAGCGTCTTATTACAGAAGTTTGGGGCTACGATTATTATGGCGATGACAGAACATTGGATACACACATTAAGCTCCTTAGAAACAGTCTTGGCGATTACAGAAAGCTTTTAGTCACTCTTCGTGGCGTCGGCTACAGATTTGAAGCATAAGTTGGAGGGATTCTTTTGAAAAATAGTCATGTTAGTATTAAATGGAAGACCTTTTCAATATTTCTGATTTTTACCATAGTGCTCCTCGGGGTACTATGGTTTTTTCAGATTGTCTATCTTGATGATTTCTATAAGATAATCAAAAGGCAGGAGACAGAAGCGGTTCTTAATAATGTTGAAAGCCTGATTCGTACTACTGATGATTGCTCTGATGATATTGAAAAGATAGCAGCAAATCATAATCTGGGTATTTTTATCACAGATCAGGATGGCAACTCTATCTACAATGCCGAGTATATTTACAACTCGCAGATGTCTTCCATTCCACCATTTCTGTTTGGGGTGTTTTATGATGAGGCCGTAGCAAATGGTGGAGAGGCTGTCATAGAATATAAAGGCAGCGAGATGCAGAATAAAATACGCGAGGTTCTTGATAGCTTAGCGCCAATACAGGATGAAGAGCCTGAACCGGAGGGAAGAATTGCCTACACCATTCCACCGCAAAAAGACCCAGGGCAGTTTAGACAGAATATAGGCGATGATATGGCTGAGTCTGTTATTTACGTTAGAGTAATTGATGTGGATGACTCAAAAGAAGTAATCATGATTAACTCCGTACTTACTCCCGTGGATGCTACAGTTAGCACTCTGAAGGCGGAGCTTAAATATATTTCTATTATATTAGTTGTTATAGCTTTCGTATTAGCTGTTGGACTATCCAGAAGTATTTCAAAATCCATCATAAAAATAAATGATGGTGCAAAGAAATTAGCAAGCGGAGATTACTCAGTAAAGTTTAATTCGCATGATTACACGGAGGTGGCAGAGCTTTCAAACACTTTGAACTATGCAGCTTCTGAGCTAGGCAAGGCTGATAGTTTCCAAAAGGAATTAATTGCAAATGTTTCCCATGATCTTCGCACACCTCTTACTATGATAAAGGGATATGCTGAGGTAATGCGTGATATTCCAGGAGAAAATACACCTGAAAATGTGCAGGTAATTATCGATGAGACAGAGCGTCTATCAGGACTCGTTAATGATATGCTTGATATCTCCAAGCTAAAGGCTGGTACAATCACCATTCAGCCAGAGGAGTACAACATTACTGAAAGCATCAGGCATGTTCTTGAGCGTTACAACAAGCTTCGCGAGGTAGATGGCTACACCATCGATTTCGTTTATGATGATGAGGTCAATGTTTATGCAGATGAGCAGAAGATGTATCAGGTTTTATATAATCTGGTAAATAATGCTATCAACTATACAGGTGATGATAAAAAGGTTACTGTTACACAAAGAGTTTTGGATAATACACTTAGAATAGAAGTAAAGGATACCGGCGAAGGAGTGAAGCAGGAAGATATTCCTTATGTATGGGACAGATATTATAAAGATTCTGCAGCTCATAAGCGTGCTATTCAGGGAACAGGACTGGGTCTTTCTATTGTTAAGAATGTTTTGGAACTTCACGGAGCAAAGTACGGAGTGTTCTCAACAAAAGGCCAGGGAGCTACATTTTGGTTCGAGATTCCAATTAACCCATATGAAGAATAAGCAACAGCTTTTTTGGTGTGTGACCTAGTTCAAAATATCTACACATGACTTTTTCAATACCAGGTGTTATAATTCAGGTATATAAAGAGAAATTTGGCATAATTATAACGATGTAGTGATTGAGAAAGGTTATTTGGTATGAGAATTCAATCTGGTATGAACACATCACTTGTAAAGAATGCAACAAATCATATGAAGGTTAATGAGGCTAAGCATCACAAGGCTGGCAAGGAACTTGCTTCTGGTAAGAAGGTAAACACAGCGGCAGATGATGCGGTAGCTCTTTCAATTAGTAAGAAGCTTTTAAAGGAAGCATCTTCACTTAAAACAGGTAGCAACAATATTTCTTATGGAATTGATGCTACAAGAATAGCAGACGGAGCTCTTTCTAATATCTCTGATTCACTTGGTGATATGGAACAGAACACTGTTCGGGCTATGAATGGTCTTTATTCTGAGAGCGATAGAAATATCCTTCAGAAAGCAAATGAGCAGTCTGTTGAGACTATTAATCACACAATCAATCAGGCAAAGTATAATGAAAAGAATTTGCTTGATGGAAGTACTGGTGATATCAATATCTTTACAGGCGCTGGAAGTTCGGTTATAAAAGAAGCCGATGCTAAGGCTGCAATGTCTGGCTTAGAGAATTTTGATATTTCAGGAAATCCAGATAAGATTTCTAAGGATGCACTTGATAATGCATATTCTTCTTTGAATAAGATGAGAAGTCAGATTGGTGCTGAGGCTAATGGTCTTTCTTCTGCATACAATGCAAACAACAATACAGCTGAAAATCTTACAGCAGCTCAGTCTAGAAAAGAAGATGCTGATTACGCTAAGGCTGTTTCAAGATATAAGTCTAGCGGTGTAGTAGGTGCAGCTCAGAACATGGCACTTAAAAATCAGATGAGTAATCAGGAAAGTCTTGTTACTAAGATGTTTCAGGCGTAAAATATAGCTAGTTAGTTTTAACAAATTATTCAATTATTATTACTATAATAATATAGGGCTTTAGGATAAGCGTATCCTAAAGCCTTTTTTAATAAAAAATGGAAATTACCTGTTGACAAAGACAATTTAATTGTGTACAATCAAATCAACATATAGATTGCGTGCAATTAATCGGAAGTCTATGGAGGTAAAATCAATGGAAAGATACGATGTAGCAATTATCGGTACTGGCCCAGCAGGATTAGAAGCGGCCATTACTTCAAAGGTTAGAAATAAATCAGTTCTTCTTATTGGAGGAAAAGGTTCTTCTGATAAAGTATCTAAGGCACACACTATTCAGAATTATTTAGGCCTTCCTGATGTATCTGGAGAGGATATGGCAAAGGCATTTTTAGATCATGCTAAGTCAATGGGAGTTGAGATAACAGAGGATAAAGTAAACGCAGTTTACTCAATGGGACAGTATTTTGCTATTCAATGCCATGGTAATGATTACGAGGCAAGCACAGTTATTGTGGCAGCTGGAATGACGGCTATGAAGCCATTCCCTGGAGAAATGGAAAATCTTGGCAGAGGAGTTAGCTATTGCGCAACTTGTGATGCCGCTCTTTATAAGGGAAAGACAGCTATTATTCTTGCATATAGTGCAGAAGATGAGCCTGAGGCAGAGTTCCTTGCAGAGAGAGCAGATAAGGTATTCTACCTTCCACAGTATGAATATTCTGGAACTCTTGGTGGCAATATCGATGTACAGCTGGATGTAAAGCCAGAGTCAATTGAGATGAAAGATAATCAGGCTGTATTAAATACAGGTAGCGGAATATACGCTGCAGATGGTATATTTATATTAAGAGAACAAATTGCACCTTCACAGTTGGTGCCAGGCCTTGAAATGGATGGAAATCACATTAAGGTTGATCGTTCAATGGCTACAAATATCAAGGGACTCTTTGCATGTGGAGACATTACAGGCGCTCCATATCAGTACATCAAGGCAGCAGGTGAGGGAAATGTGGCAGCCCTTTCGGCAGTGTCATATTTAAATAATTTTAAGAAAAATTAACACTATTTAATTGATTATAATTGAAAGGAGATTTATTATGGTAAAGAAGATATCAACAGAAGAGTTTAATTCAATGGATAAGTCAGGAGTTTCAGTATTAGATTTTAATGCTGTTTGGTGCGGACCTTGCAAGATGCTTGCTCCAGTTTTGGAAGAGGTATCTGAGGAAATGGCTGACGACGCAAAGTTCTACAGCATTGATACAGATGAAAATCCAGATTTAGCTAAAGAGTTTGGAATTATGAACATTCCAGCAGTAGTTATCTTAAAGGACGGACAGAAGGCTGACATGAATGTTGGATTTGTTCCAAAGGATGCTTTGAAGGATTTTGTATCAAAGAACCTTTAATTTCTTACAAGGATTAGGCTCGGGAGAAAAATTTAACGAGGTGGATGATAATGGGTGATAAGTACGATTGTTTAAAGATTTCAAATCAGTTATGCTTTCCGCTTTATGCGTGTTCGAAGGAGATTGTAAAACGATACAAGCCATTTCTTGATCCTTTAGATTTGACCTACACTCAGTATATAGCGATGATGGTTTTATGGGAGGAAAAAGAGATAACGGTAAAGGCTCTTGGAAATAAGCTGTTCCTTGATTCTGGAACACTTACTCCAGTGCTAAAGAAGCTTGAGCAGAAGGGCTACGTTAAGCGTAGTCGTTCAAAGGATGATGAGCGAAATCTTATTATTACTTTGACAAAAGAAGGAGAGGAATTAAAAAAGCAGGCATGTTCAATACCTGCTAAAATGGGCAAATGCGTTTGCCTTTCTTCTGATGAAGCTCAACAGCTTTATGGTCTGTTGAACAAGATTTTAGGAACATTTGACCAGGAGGATTAATCCCCTAGTCAAAGAAATTAAATATACTAACATTCTCACGAGCTTTTGAAATGACATCGTCTACAAATGAGGCGGTGTCATTTTTTATTGTATCCCAATCAATGATAGTAACATCTGAAAAGTCTGTTCCATTGAATACATCACCCATGTTATCAACGGTAGCAATCTTTCCCTTAACATATCCCTCAGCCAGAGTGGCTTTATTCTGCATAACAGAAAAATCTGTCATCTCGAATTTGATTCCATCATCAACATAATTTAATAGAGTATTGCAATCAAATGAATATGTTCCACCAAGGTTTGTTGTATAAGTGATGTTATTAGTAAATGAATTAGTGTAATTGGTGTTACCATTTCTCTTTATAGTGGCGATGACCTGCTCATTATCAGGAAGAGGAGCGTACAGCTCCATAGTGCTGCAATTCTTTCCAAGAATAGAAATATAAGCGCCCTTTGTTTTGTAAGAGAGGTCGAAGGTCATCTTTCTGGTGTGGTTGTGCTCATCTAAGAAGATAGAGCAGATGATGTCGTGATCAGGTGCCTTCATGCCAAGAAGCTTCCAAATGAAATCACCTTCACCCTGAGGAACAGTGATTTTAAATTCTTCACTTTCTGTGCCATCTTCATCCACATAGATATTTTCAGTTTTTTCAATATCTATTTTTCTAACGAAATTGAAGATGTTCTTTTTGTTCTCATGGAACCACTGATGGTTGATATCGTTGGTAAGATTTGGTGCTGTAAGGAAAAGGTCAGAACCAGTGTCAAAACCGTATGATATGTCACCAAGAAGAGGCGCAACTAAATAAATGGTCTTGTCCTGGGCATAAACATCCAGTTCACCAACATCTAAGACCAATACATCCAAATTTGATTTGCAGGAAAATTTTCGCTGAGTAGCGGAACGCTCACCTCCAATGGAACCGCTGATTGAATAAGGAAATCCCTTTAGCTTTTTGATATAGGCACTGCCAGAATAGCGAATGTCTGCATTTGTGTAATTGATGAATAAATCCTTCAAGTCGATATTGTACGCCAAGTAATCTGGACTATTTAAAGTAGTCTCAGAAAAATTGATGACAGAAGCAAGTATCCTTGCTGAAGGATTATATTTAAGCTCTGCTTTTGCAATGATGGCCAGAGCTAAAACCACAACAATTATTATCCCTAATTTCTTCTTTTTCATAATATGAATTATAGTAATTCCATCGGAGTATCTGCAATAGACAATGCAATCGATGTGTCCATCTCTAATAAGTGGTCTGAAGCTTTTGCTTTTTCATAGGCAAGAGCATTTTCTGCATAGCGCACACATGCCTGATGATATTTTTCTTCTTCACCATTGCGGTTATAAATCATCATATACAGCTTTTCTGTTTCAAGCATTAAATGATAATCATTAGAAATGGTGGCGGTAGAATGAAGATTCTTAGCTACTGCTTCAGCTCGCTCTATTTCATTCATGCTACAGAAAGTTTCCACAAGCATTTTTAAATTTTCAAGATAATCCTGAATTGTGATGGAAGGATCCTTCATCATTGTATCAAGTTCATCTAAATGACTATACACATATTCATCATCGTTGAGCTGATGATGGAGATATGCATTCATAATAGCAAGACTAAAATCGTGATAGTGAAGGTCATTTTTTGCTGATATATCAGAAGCTCTTTTTAAGTAGGTTTCAGCATCATTAAATCTGTGTGTGTGCAGATAAGAATAGGCAAGGTTTAAACATGCTACGAGATAAGAATGTGGCTCGTTTTCAAATAGAGTTCCATATTCCTCTAAATCTTGCATAGCCATTTTTCCATAATTAATAGCACTATCGTAGTCACCTAAAAGCATGTATCGATTGCAAATAGTGGTATAGAAGAAGTGCTTTGCTCCCTGTATACGGTTTTTATCTAAATAATCAAAGGCGTTTAGGCATTTAAAGAGCATCTTTGAATCATAACCCATTATTCCATAAGCAATAGCAAGGCCACGTAGGGTAAGAATGTAGTTCTTGGAATCCTCCAACTCTTCATAGATAGTTTTAGCCATATTAAGGTTATCTATTCCCAGTTCAACATTATTAATGTGAATGAGACTCATACCTTTCTCGTAGTATTCTTTTGCTATTTGCTCTGAACTTGCCATAACGACCTCCACATCAGAAAATGCCTACAATAAGTTATGTTAAGTATAAGAAAACTTTGTGACAATTTTCGTAAAATGTTGTTTAATTTGTATCAAAAATTTATACTATAAAGTGAAGTTGTATAGGTATTTAGGGGATTAGAATATGAAAAAAACCAGTACATTTTTATATGGATTAATCTTAGTGGTTGGTCTTATTATATTTACCTTTGTGATTGGCCTTACATTCATTGGAGAATTCACACTCCCAGATGAAAGAACATTTACAGATTTAAAGGTTGAAAAATATTGTGATGGCTGGCAAAGAGTATATTGGGACGGAACAGCAGAGGATATAAAACTTCCTGGTCACTATGAACCAGAAGGCAATCACGAGTTTGTATTAAGAACTAAGGCGAGAGTATGGGAAGATAAAGATTGCTATCTTAGTTTTAAATCCAATAAGCAGGATGTGGCAGTTTATGTTGGGGACGAATTAAGATATGAATATTCCACAAAAGAAACAAGACTTTTTGGAAGTAACAGCCCAGGAGCAGTACTGTTTATTCCCCTACATCCAAACGATAAGGGAAAGACGATCAAGATAGTTTTAACAGGAAATAATAATTACTCAGGTGTACTTGATGAGTTTATACTTGGCTCGCAGGTAGGTATTGTTATGCATACCTACAATCGCGAACGATACATTTTACTTCTCACCGTATTCCTTTTGACCCTGGGAATAATTGCATTTTTGATTGGTGTAAGTGTTAAGGTTGCCTATGGAAAGAGTCTTTCCTTATTCTTCATTGGATGGACTATGATATGCGCAGCTATATGGTCTTTGGGAGAGACTGATTGTAGGCAATTCTTTGTGCCGAATTTTACCCTTCTTTCATATATTAAATACCTGGCACTAAGTATGCTACCATTCACTGTTGCCTTTTATTTTGATACTCTTCAGGAAGGGCGATATAGGGGACTTTACATGGGACTTGCTGTATTAGAAGAGTTTTCTGTGACTACTGCTATATTCCTGCAGTTCTTTAATGATACTGACTTAATCGAGGTGCTTCCTATAGCCTTTGTTGCTACTGGATTAACTATGGCTACTTATGTCATTACAGTTATCCCAGATATTATTAATGGAAGAGTTAAGAAGTACAAGCTAGAATTTATAGGTATTGTTGGCGCCATGATTATGGGCGTATTTCAGATGTTGGATTACACATTCCTTCATCCAACTAATATAAATTCCCTTTACCTTATAATGGGACTTCTGTTTTTGATTATAATGTCATACTTTAGAGCTCTTAAGGATATCAGAAACACAGAGCGTGAGATGTTTGCAGCTGTTCAGGCTCATGATGCCAGCACAGCATTTATGACTAGAATGTCTCACGAGATGCGTACTCCAATCAATGCCATCCTTGGCATGAACAAGATGATTCTTCGTGAAAGCAAGGAGGATAATGTACTAGAGTACGCCAGAGATGTTAACAGTGCAGGTAATTATTTGCTTAGCATCGTGAACGAGGTGCTTGATTTAGCTAAGGTTACTGCAGGTAAAATTGAAAGTGAGGCCGCGGACTACGACCTTATGGATATGATTAGAGAGTGTTATTCTCTGGTTCGTCCAAGGGCAAAGGCCAGTAGACTTTCCTTTGAAGTAAATATGAGCGATGTTTTGCCATCGAGACTCAGAGGCGACAGGGAAAGAGTTATTCAGATTATCACTAATCTTTTGACAAATGCCGTTAAGTACACACCAGAAGGCAGAGTTAGTCTTTCAGTGCAGGGCAAGATTTCTGAAGGAAAGCTTCTACTTATCATTACAGTCAGTGATACTGGAATTGGTGTGGCAGAGGAAAATATACCGTTTCTGTTTGATTCCTTCAGAAGAGTTGGTGAGTTTAACAGTCAGCGCATAGAAGGGACAGGACTAGGACTTACAATCACAAAGCAGTTAGTAGATTTGATGGGGGGACAAATAACTGTCGAATCGGAATTAGGAAAGGGTACATCCTTTAAAGTTGTGATTCCACAGGAGATTCGTTCTGTTGAGCCATGCGGAATCTTCTCTATGGGCCCAAACGGTGATAGACGTGTGGCCGACCGACACGAGATATTTGATGTTCTCGGAAGAATTCTTGTTGTGGATGATGTAGCCATTAACCTACGAGTTTTTTCAGTACTTCTAAGTAACACTGATATTACAGTAGATATAGCAATCAGTGGACAAGAGGCATTAGATAAAATAAAGAGAAATAAATATGACATTATTTTCATCGATCATTTAATGCCTGGAATGGATGGCATAGAATTGATGAACAAGATAGAAGAGCTTGAAGATAATCCGAATAGAGATACTCCACTCATTATGCAAACGGCAAATGCTGTTGTAGGCGCCAAGGAGGAGTATGAACGATTAGGATTCTCCGATTACATTGCAAAGCCAATCAAGGAAGAAGAGTTGCGAAAGCTTATTCGTAAATATATAATCTAACTAAAAGTTTTATCTAAGGAGTTATTATTATGGGTTTCAATCCAGCAGATTTATTTAGAGTAAGATCAGCAGCAGAGACATTCAATCGCAATCATCCAAAGCTCGTCCCATTCTTCGGGGCTGTTAAGAATAAGGCAATGACACCTGGTGCAGTTATTGAAATTGCAGTTACAGATCCAAACGGTGAAAAAATCGAAACAAACTTACGCGTGCAGGAGTCAGACTTGGAGCTTATAAAGCTTCTAATGGAAATTGGAGCAAAGGGACAATAAAAAACAGGGTTCTCATCATAGCGATGAGAGCTCTGTTTTTTTATTTAAATACGTTATCTATCGTGCACGAATACTTAATATTTCACCTATATACATGGTGTGGAAATCATCCATGTGTCTGTCGCTATAGTGAGATTTAAGAATACTATCGTCCAGAATGGTGTTTTCTGTCATAGGAACAACTGCTATCTTTTTGCAAAGAATAATGAAGTTTGCGTCATCGATGTAAGGAACATCCATAGTATGCTCTATACTTACACGACAGGCTGCAAGCTTATCCTCATTTCGACCACTTAACTGGTCAAGGACTTTCATGAGTCTTACATTGTTTTTGTCAGTCATATCAAAAAAGCATGCGCTGAAATACTCGCTGTCATCTAACAGCTCTTTAGTATATCTGGTATTTCGTAAGAAAGCATAGATTACATTCTTTCCCCAGATATGTCCAACACCACCATTGTGAGAAGAGGTGGCATTAACTTTTCCATTTGCCTCTGCAACGATGGCTACACCTTCTTCTTCAAGCTTTTTGATTGGATTCCATTCAAGCATATCAATAGGATAAGGTTGAAATGTGTGCATGATAAGACCTCTCTTTCGTATTTTATTTGAGATTATGTGTTTGCATAAATCTTAAAAATTCGTGCTCAGGCAGTGGCTTTGAAAAATAGAAGCCTTGAATGAAATCTACGCCAATTTCTTTCATTGCATTAAATTCAGCTTCGTTTTCAATTCCTTCTGCGATAATCTTTATATCCATAGAATGTGCCATTTCCACAACGGCATTTACAATGGCTTTAGCCTTATTGTTATCAGAATATTCTTCGGTTAATAATCTGTCCAACTTAACGATGCTTACAGGCATATCTATGATGTAATTCATATTTGAACTGCCTGAACCAAAATCATCCAAGGAGAATGAGAGACCATGCTCCTCGAGGCGTTTCATATTCTGATGGAGGCTTTCCTTGCTTCGCAAAGAGTTGGTTTCTGTTATTTCTAGATTAATAAGGTCTGGGTCAATCTGATAGTCTTCTAATAATTGTAGAATCTTTGAGGTGAAGCTAGGGCTTTCGCCCTGCTTAACTGAAAGGTTCAATTCTACGTTATGAACACCGATTCTTTCTATATGGTAAGACTTAATAAACGAAAGTGCCTTGCGGT
>JAFYYE010000254.1 GCA_017557715.1 Pseudobutyrivibrio sp. | reverse complement strand
TTTTGTCAAATTAATTGGCAATTATGGACAGTTGTGGCATAAATATTACTTGACTAATATATTCTCATTTTTAAGCTTGTATAAAATTAGTTCAAAAACATATGGTGGCATAGCTCTTTTTCCCTGCTCCCAATCTCTCATAGTGTTATAGGGGATATGAAGGTATTCGCATAATTCTTTTCTATTCATGCCAGTAGAATATCTAAGTAATCTAAAAGCCTGGGCTGACTTTTCTTTGTCAGATGGAGCTTTTAAGATTTCAATTGCAAGTGTATCAAGATTTTCTAATTTATCATCCATAATAATTTCCTAATATTAAGAATATAAAGCATCATTTTTAGTAAGCAGGTATAGGCAATATTGGTTCATGCTTATGCCCTCAGCTTTAGAGTGGTCTGCAAGGGATTTGTGCAAACTTTTTGGAATTCTGAGTTTAAACTGACCAGAGTAATTGTTAATTGAATCTGGTAAAGGGATTTCATTTCCTTCCTCAAGATTTGCATGTAGCCATTCCTTTCTTGCATCCAAGGCATTTGCTATAGCTTCATCCATAGTTTCCCCCATAGAGAGGCAGCCGGGAAGCTCAGGAAAAGAAACAACAAATCCCCCTTCGTCAGTGTCTGGAATTATTTCCATCTTGTAAGGAAGTTTCATGTACTCATCAATTTTTTTCATGTTTGGATTCCTCACTTTCTATTAGTTCCTTAACTATTTGAATATAAACTTTCTTAATAGGAATATGCTTTGGAATAGTGATGATAGGATAGCCTTTCTTTCTGAAAGTAAAATGACTACTTCCAGATTTAGGAGCCTTCATTTCATATCCATAGCTTTCTAATACTTTTTGTAATTCTTCAAATCTTATGTCTGGATCTAAAGAAAGAATTTTCTTTAATAGCTTATCCCACTTAGACATATTAATTCTCCTTTATTATATAGTGGTGTCATATATGGTGTCAATATGGATTGCCGCATTGCGGTAGTATTGTAATAAATTTTAGGATGATGTTAATATATTGTTTATTAAGGTAAAGAAAATTCTCCAATTTAAAAATATATGTTGCAAATTCGTCAGAGATAAGGCATTATATTGAGGAACTAAATAAACGGGAGCTTGTAGACAGGCTGAGAGGAAGGTGCGACCTTCGACCGAGAACCTGATTTGGATAATGCCAACGTAGGGATGCCGTGCGTAACGTAAATTACATGGAGACCATTTGAGAAATCAGGTGGTCTCTATTTTTTATGCTTTTTTCAAGGAGGTAATAATGAAATTTGATAGTAGCTTGTACTTCATTACAGATAGTACGCCATACGATAGGGAGGAGTTTTTGTTTCGTGTGGAGGAGGCGCTGAAGGGGGGAGTGACCCTCATGCAGGTGAGAGAGAAAAATAGAACCACAAGAGAATACATAGAGCTGGCTGAGGCAGTTCATGAAATTTCAAAAAAATATAATGTGCCTCTGATTATTGATGACAGGGTGGATGTAATGCTGGCTGTGGATGCAGAGGGCGTCCATGTAGGTGCGGAGGATATGCCTCTTGCCCTGGCAAGAAAAATCATTGGTCCTAATAAGATACTTGGAGCTACCGCAAAGACTGTGGAGGTGGCAAGGGCAGCCTATGAGGCTGGTGCAGATTATTTGGGTGTAGGTGCAATTTACCCAACTACCACAAAGGTAAAGACAATCATTACATCCACAGAAACACTTGATAAGATTTGCCAGGCGGTCCCAATTCCTGTAAATGCCATCGGTGGACTAAATCCTTCAAATATGGATGTGCTTAAGGGAATCGACATTGCAGGTGTGTGCGCAGTGTCAGCAATAATGAAGGCAGATTCACCTATGGTGGCTGCCACAGAAATGAAGAAAAAATTTGTGGAATTAAGAGCATAAGGAGAAGAAAAATGAAAGTTGTTTTATCTATCGCAGGTAGTGATAGCAGCGGTGGAGCAGGAATTCAGGCGGATCTCAAAACAATGACAGCCCACGGCGTGTTCGGTATGACGGCAATCACAGCCATGACTGCCCAGAACACTACAGGGGTAAGTGCCATTGTGGAATCAAGCCCAGAATTCCTTGGAAAGCAGATTGATGCCTGCCTTACAGATATCCCAGCAGATGCTGTAAAAATCGGAATGCTTCCATCACCAGAGCAGGTGAGACTGGTAGCTAAAAAGCTAAAGGAGTACGGAGTCTCAAATATCGTCGTAGACCCTGTAATGGTGGCAACAAGCGGAAGCAGACTCATGGAAGAAAATACATCGCAGGTTATGGCGGATAATCTGTTTGGAATCGCTACTGTAATCACTCCAAATATTCCAGAGGCGGAATGTTTGGTGGAATGCAAGATTTTTGATAAGGAAGGAATGGAAAAAGCTGCAAAAGAATTAGGAAGTAACTATGGCTGCAGCGTGCTTATCAAAGGTGGACATAGCGTAGAGGAT